>NZ_JBHZCY010000186.1:0-13529 GCF_042786665.1 Kitasatospora sp. NPDC059146
CCGGGGCGCCGCCCGGCCCGCCGGCCCGCCCCGGGGCCCGGTGCGCCGGCTGGCGGCGGCGGTGGCCGGGGGGGTTCACGAGGCGGCCCGGCGGATGCTCGGGGAGGAGCCGGGCGCGCTCGGCCGGGAGGCCTTCCAGGAGCTGTTCCCGGTCGACGGCGGCTGGGCCACGGCGGTGCTCGCCGAGGGGCTGTTCGTCCCCGCCGGGCCCGGCTTCCGCTTCGCCCACGGGGAGTTCGCCGACTGGCTGCAGGGCCGGCACCTGGACCTGGACGCGGCGCTGCGGATGCTGCTCGGCGAGGCCGAGGACACCCCGCCCGGGCCGGAGGGGCCCGGGCCGGGCGTTCCCCGGCACCGGATCGGGCCGGTGACCGCCGCGCTGCGCCGGGTCGCCGAGACCTGGGGCGCGACCGCCCTGGACCCGTGGCTGCACCGGATCTGGCGCGCGCTGGACCTGCGCCCGCCCGGCAGCGAACCCGCCTGGTGGGCGGCCCGGTTGCTCACCGCCGGACTCGCCGCCAGCCCCGACCCGACCGAACACCTCGCGCTGCTCGACCAGTTGGCCCGCCGGACGGCCGAACGGGCGGCCACCGCGGGCGGCTGGCAGGCGGTCGACGGGCTGAACCGCTTCGACCCCGCGTTCTGGACCGGTCTCGGCCTGCCCGTCGAGGCCGAACTCGCCCTGCTGCGCCGCCTGGTGGCCGCCGACGGCCCCGGGCAGCAGTTCCTCGCGGCGGCGGCCGGGCGGCTGCGCGCCGACCCGGCCGCGGTGTTCCCGCTGCTCTGCGCCTGGTTCGACGACCCGGCCGGTCTGCCGGGCCGCCCGGGCCGTACGGTGGCGGACCTCGCCCACGACCTGCTGCACGCCCACCGCCGGTCCGCCCTGGACGAGTTGGCGGACGCACTGGCCGACGCCGCGCACCCGCGGGCGGACGCGCTGCTCACCGTGCTCGCCGCCGAGGAGCCGTCCGCGCTCTGCCGCGCGGTGGACCGCTGGAGCCACGACCGCCGGCCCGAACGGCACGTCGCTGCCGCCGTCCACGCGCTGCGGACCGCCCCGTACGCGAGCGGGGCCGGCACCGAACTGCTGCGCTTCGCCGCGCTGACCCTGCTCGCCCGCGAGGACGAACCGGCCCTGCACGGCGCCGCGCTGGCCCTGCTGGTCGCCGACCCGGTGACCAGGGCCGGGCACCTGGACGCCGCACTCGCCCTGCACCGCGCGGGCGGCGACGCCTTCCTGACCCCGCGCGCCCTCGCCCCGGCCCTGGAGAGCGACCCGGAGCCCGTGCTGGCCGCACTCGCCGACGCCCTGGCGGCGCCCGGCGCGGCCCCCGCCGAGACCCTGCGGGTGCTGGCCGACGCCCGCGCCCCGGTGGCCGCCCGGCGCAGCGCCGACCTGGCCGCCCGGCTGCTGCGCCGCCACCCGGCGCTGGCCGGGCCGGTCGCCGTCGACTACCTCGGCCGTCGGCTGGGGCGGGCCGCGATCGACGGGCCGGCCGCCCGGCTGGAGCTGCGGGTGCTGCTCGGCGGCGTCCTGGCCGCCCCCGCGGCGGCGGTCCGCACGCCCTTCGCCGAGGCGCTGTCCGTCCCGGTGGCCGACCCGGCGGCGGACGCGCTGCGCTGCGAGCTGCTGGACACCCTGCTCGCCACCGAGGCCGACCGGGCGGTGCTCACCACGGCCGTGGAGCGCCTCGCCGAGCACTGCGCGGCCGAGAACCCGGCCCGGGCGCGCGCCGTGCTGGCCCGGGCGGTGCCGGGGCTGGCGGGCGCGGACGAGCTGCTGGTGCGGTGCGCGGGGCGGTCGGCGGCGTTCGCCCGGCTGCTCGCCAGGTGGCCGTCCGACGCCGCCCCGACCGCCCCGGACGGGCCCCGGCTGGCCCGGATGCGGGCCCTGGTGGCGGCCGGCCGGGACGCCCAGTACGCCGCCGCCGAGGCGGAGCGGACCGCGGCCGTGCGGGCCGTCCGTGCGCCGGTGCGCCCAACCCCCCTTCCGGTGCCTGAGCCGGGGCAGGCGCATGGCACGCTATAGGGGTTCGGTTGTGAGCGTTTGAGCGTGCCGAGGGCACGCACCGTACGGAACAAGGAGCAGTCGGGTGCAGCGCTGGCGTGGCCTGGAGGAGATCCCCGGTGACTGGGGACGCAGCGTCGTCACCATCGGCTCGTTCGACGGGGTGCACCGCGGGCATCAGCTGATCATCGGGCGGGCCGTCGAGCGGGCCCGTGAACTGGGCCTGCCCTCGGTCGTGGTGACCTTCGACCCGCACCCGCGCGAGGTGATCCGCCCGGGCAGCCACCCGCCGCTGCTCGCGCCGCACCCGCGCCGGGCCGAGCTGATCGCCGAACTCGGTGTGGACGCGGTGCTGGTGCTGCCGTTCACCACCGAGTTCTCCCAGGAGTCCCCGGAGACCTTCGTCCGGCAGGTGCTGGTGGACGCGCTGCACGCCCGGGTGGTGATCGAGGGCCCCAACTTCCGCTTCGGGCACCGGGCCGCGGGGAACGTCGCGCTGCTCGCCGAGCTGGGCGGGGCGGACGACTTCCAGGTCGAGGTGGTGGACCTCCAGGTGTGCGGCACCGCCGGGGACGGCGAGCCGTTCTCCTCCAGCCTGACCCGCCGCCTGGTCGAGACCGGGGACATGGCCGGCGCGGGCGAGGTGCTCGGCCGCCCGCACCGGGTCGAGGGCGTGGTGGTGCGCGGCGCGCAGCGCGGCCGCGAGCTCGGCTACCCGACCGCCAACGTGGAGACCGTGCCGCACAGCGCCGTCCCGGCCGACGGCGTGTACGCGGGCTGGCTGACCGCCGCGGGCGAGCGGATGCCGGCGGCGATCTCGGTCGGCACCAACCCGACCTTCGACGGCACCGCCCGTACCGTCGAGGCGTACGCCATCGACCGGGTCGGGCTGGACCTGTACGGGCTGCACGTGGCCGTGGACTTCCTGGCCTACCTGCGCGGGATGGAGAAGTTCGACTCCATCGAGGCGCTGCTGGACCGGATGGCCGACGACGTCAAGCGCGCCCGGGAGCTGACCGAGGCCTGAGCCCGGTCCGGCCGCCGCTGCCGGGGAACGCCGAAGGGCCCGCCGACTCCTCCGGGTCGGCGGGCCCTTCCGTACGTCACTGCGGGGGCGCCTGCGGCGGGTAGCCGTAGCCGGGGCCCGGCTGCGGGGCACCGGGCTGCTGCGGCCACGGGGCTCCGGGGGCGGGCTGCTGCGGGTAGCCGTACCCGGGCGGGGGCGGCGGGGCCTGGCCGGGCTGCGGCGCCCACGGCGCCCCCGGGGCGGGCTGGCCCGGGTAGCCCTGCTGCTGGGGATCGGCGTACGGCTGGGGCAGGCCCGGCTGCGGGTAGCCCGCCTGCGCCTGCTGCTGCCAGCCGGCCTGCTGGGCGGCCGCCTGCTGGGCCCGGGCGATGTCCTCGCCGACCAGGGTGGCCAGCTCGAAGTAGGCCTCGCGGACCTTGGGCCGCATCATGTCGAGGTTGACCTCGGCGCCGGCCGCCAGGCTCTCGTCGAAGGGCACCACGATGACGCCGCGGCAGCGGGTCTGGAAGTGCGCGACGATGTCCTCGACCTTGATCATCTTGCTGGTCTCGCGCACCCCGGAGACCACCGTGATGCTGCGCTGCACGAGGTCCGCGTAGCCGTGCGCGGAGAGCCAGTCCAGCGTGGTGGAGGCGCTGGAGGCGCCGTCCACGCTCGGGGTGGAGACGATGATCAGCTGGTCGGCGAGGTCCAGCACCCCGCGCATCGCGCTGTACAGCAGGCCGGTGCCGGAGTCGGTCAGGATGATCGGGTACTGGCGGCCCAGCACCTCGATGACCTGGCGGTAGTCCGAGTCGTTGAAGGTCGTCGACACGGCCGGGTCGACGTCGTTCGCCAGGATCTCCAGGCCCGAGTTGAGGTCCTGCGAGGTGAACTGACGGATGTCCATGTAGCTGCGCAGGTGCGGGATGGCCGTCACCAGGTCGCGGATGGTCGCGCCGGTCTGGCGCTTGACCCGGCGGCCCAGGGTGCCGGCGTCCGGGTTGGCGTCGATCGCGATCACCTTGTCCTGGCGCTCGCTGGCCAGCGTGGCGCCGAGCGCGGTGGTGGTCGTGGTCTTGCCGACGCCGCCCTTGAGGCTGATCACGGCGATCCGGTAGCAGCTCAGCACCGGGGTGCGGATGATCTCCAGCTTGCGGGCCTTCTCGGCCGCCGCGGCCTTGCCGCCGAACTGGAACCGCGGCTGCTGGCGCTGCTGCTTGGGCTGGCTGCGCAGCAGCCGGTCCGAGGACAGCTCGACGGCGGCGGTGTAGCCCAGCGGCGCGCCGTGGGCGGTCTGCTGCGGGGCGGCGGCCTGCTGGAAAGCGGCGGGCGGCGGCGTGGCCGCGCCGCCCTGCGGCGGCCAGGGCTGGGCGGGGGCGGGCGGCTGCGGCTGGCCGGGCTGCCCGGGCTGCCCGGGGTAGGGGTGGCCGGGCTGGGGTTGGGGCTGGGTGGCGGGCGGCTGCTGATAGGCGCCGGGCTGCGGCCAGCCGCCCTGGCGCGGATCCACCGGGGCGGGCGGCGCGGGCTGCGGCTGGACCGGCTGCGGCTGTGCGTGCTGCGGCGGTGCGAGCTGCTCAGGGTAGGGCTGGCCGAGGTGGGGCTGGGGCTGGGCGGCGGCCGACTGCTGGGCGGCCCAGCCGGCCTGCGGGTCCCAGCCCATCTGCGGGTCCGGCGGAGCCGCCGGAGCCGTCGGGCCCTGGGGCGGTCCGGGCTGGACCGGCGGCTGCTGGGCGAACTGCTGAGGGGGCACCGGCGGCACGGGCGGACCGGGCTGGGTGGGCGGGGCAGGCGGTCCGGGCTGCGGCACCGGCGCGGCCGCCGGGTACGGCTGCGGCGCGCTCGGCTGGGCCGGTGCCTCCGCCGCCTGCGGCCACGGCTGGGCGGCGAGTGGTGCCTGCGGCTGCTCCGGCGTCACCGCCGGGGCCGCCACCGGGAAGGGGACGTGCTGCGCCTCGGCCTGCACGGGCGCGACCGGCGGCACCGGGGCGGGGAGGGGCGCCGGCTCGGCCGCCGGGGCGGGCGCGGGAGCCGGGGGCGCGAGCGTGTCCGGTGCGGGAGCAGCGACCGGCACGGGCGCGGGCAGGGGTGCGGGCACGGGCGCGGGCGCGGGCTGGGGTGCCGCGGGCGCCTGGTCGGCCGTCGGCACCGCGGCCGGTGCGGGAGCGGCCGACTCCGGCGTCGGTACCCCGGCCGCCGGAGCCCCGGCCGCCGCGGCGTCAGCCCCCGGGGCCGGCGCGGCGGGCGCCGCCGCCGGGCCCGACTGCACGTACCAGGACGGGGGAGTGTAATCGGGCGCGTCGGACCAGTCGTCGTCGTCCTCCGCCGCGTTGTCGCCGACGTAGACGCCGTCCCGATCGCTGCTCACTAGGGCTCCCTCGTGTTCGCCGCCGCTTGTTCAGCGGTGCCGTTGCCGCAACAAAGACTAGGCCGTTCGGCTGCCCCTGTTGAAGGCGGCTTCGGTTCCGGACCGGGAACGACCGGCCCGGACACGCCCCTCAGTCCATCCGGCGCGGGCCGCCGAGCACCTGCTGTTCGGCCTGGCCGGCCACCGTCCGGACGTACTGGCGCCGCATCCGGGTGGCCCACAGGGTGAGGTCGTCGCCGAGGCCGGGCAGCGCGGCCACGTCCTCCGGCGGCAGCGACAGCACCCGGCCGACCACCTCCGCCTCCTGGGGCATGATCCGCTGCACCCCGACCAGGTCGGCCGCGTTGAGCACCCGGGAGGCGTTCGGGCCGAGGTAGGGCAGCAGGGTCAGCGTGGTCTGCCAGGGCGCGGCGGAGAGCCGGGTGCGCGGCGGGCGGGCGCCGAGGTCGCGCACCACCAGGACGGGCGAGGCCACCGAGGCGCCCTGCGGGCCGAGCCGTCCGACCTGGTGCACCGTCACGCACGGCTGGCCGCCGCCGGCGGCCTGCGCCATCGGGCCCCAGAGCTGGGCGCGGGCGGTCTCCACCGCGACCCGGGCGCCGATCGCGGCCGCGCGCAGCGCGATCACCTGTGCCGTCCACACGCCGCCGACCAGCACCAGGTCGTACGCGCTGGGGCGGAACAGGCCGAGCACCGCGGGCAGGCCCTGCGGGTCGACGCCGATCACCACGCCGTCGTCGCCGACCGGGAAGGCCAGCGCCGCCAGGTCAGCGGCCTCCAGCACGTGCTTCTCCCGGCACGGTCCGCGCAGCCCGAAGCCGGGCAGGATCCGCGGTCGCGGCCGGCGCTGCTCGGTGCCGGGGGTCGGACCGGGGGCGGGGTAGGTCTGGTACGCCATCAGGACGTCCCTCCCAGCGGCAGGGTGGCGAGCATGCCGGGGGCCTGTTCGAGGTCGAGCCGGACCAGGCCGAGGCCGGCGCTCTGGGCCCGCGCCTCCAGCTGGCGGCCGATGTCGCCGACCTCGTCCTCGTTGCGCCCGGTCACCCGCAGGTGGCCGCTGACGGTGACCGAGCCGCCGGTGCCGTGCCCGGCGGTGAGGCTGAACGTGCTGGCCAGTGCGGGGGAGCCGGTGATCAGGTTGACCAGGTCCGGGGCGCCGATCCGGCCGGCCGCGCCGCCGGGGCGGGTCAGCTGCGGCCAGCGGGAGATCCAGTAGGTGCTGTGCCAGCGGTCGTCGATCCGCCAGAAGCGGTTGCCCTCCTGGGTGCGGCGGGTGGTGCCGCCGCCGCTGCCGGTGCCCTGGCGTCCGGCCACCGCGATCGGGTTGGCGCAGGTGGCGATGGCGAGGGCGGAGATCAGTTCGCGCTCGTCCAGCACGGTGGCGTTGAACCCGGCGCTGTTGAGCCGTCCGGCCAACTGGTCGGTGACCCGCTGGAGGGCCTTGCGGGCGCCCTCCTCGCCGCCGCCGCGGGCCCGGACGGCGGTGGCCGCGCGCTCCGGGTCGAGCTTGAGGGCGACCCAGGTCAGTCGCAGGCCGGGGGTGGCGGTGCCGTCGGGCAGTTCGCGGTAGCCGCGGGCGGCCAGCGACTGCTCCGGCACGTGCTGGGCCGGGGCGGGCTGGGTGTGCTGGACCAGCTGCACCGACTCCAGGGCGATGTCGTCCACGGTGAGCGCCGAGCAGATCACGTCCAGCGGCAGCGGCAGCGCGGTGCGCACCGGGCGCAGCGGCTGGTCCTTGGCCTGGACGAGCAGCACCGAGCTGAGGAAGGTGCCGTCGCCGACCATGCCGGTCTCCCGGCGCACGGGGCGGCCGCCGAAGTCGGCCTCGGTGGCGTGGGTGCAGGTGCGCAGCGCCGGCTCCAGCTCCAGCGCGGGCGCCAGCGCCGGGTCGGTGCCGGGCGGCGGCAGCAGCGACTTCGCCTGCCTGCGGCGGGACTTGAGGGCCGAGCGGACCCGCAGCAGCTCCGGGACGGTGCGGCCGCGCAGCGGGACGAGCGCCACCACCAGCAGGACCAGCGAGACCGCGCCGAAGCCGGCCGCGACCGGGCGGCTGATCGTCCAGCCGACCGCGACCAGGGCGACCGCGACCTCGACCAGGACCAGCTGCTGGAGCTTCAACCGGCCGCCGAGCAGCCCGGGTCGGGGGTTGACGCGCACCTGGACGGGGCCGCCCCCGCCGCCCGTCGGCGGCCGTTCGGCCGCGGCCCCGGTGGGCGCGGCGCCGCGACGGGCGCGCCCGGACCGGTGCGACCTTCCGCCGCCCGCGTCGGCGCCGCGTTCTGGAGCGGTCTGGCTTGGCATCCCCCGATGGCCCTCTCTGATCCGTTGTCGCGGCCCGGCTGGCTGGTTCGCGGACCGTACCCGTACCGTACTCACCGTCTGCTGCCGCATCGTAGAGGGTTCGGGCCGGATCCCGCCCGGCGGGTGCGGGCCACGGGCAGGTCGGGCCGACGGGAGGCCGGGCACCGCCGGCACGGCGCCGGCACACGTCTGACAGAGGGGGACGACGAGGATGGCATCGCGCCGGGACGAGCTCAACGCGTACACCTTCGCCCGCAAACGCACGGTGGGGGCGTTCCTGCTGCCCTCCGGCGGCGGCAGTGACGAGGACGCGCCGCGCCCGGTGAAGGCGGTGCTGCCGAGCGTGCTGGTGGGGGCCGTGGCGGTGGCCGGGTTCGGGCTCTGGGGGGTGTTCAAGCCCGCCGCCCCGGTGCAGTGGGACAGCGGCAAGAACATCATCCAGGGCAAGCAGTCGACCACCCGCTACGTGGTGCTGACCGACCCGGACGGCAGGACCAAGCGGTTGCACCAGGTGCTCAACATGTCCTCGGCGCGGCTGGTGCTGCCGGTCGACGCCAAGGTCGTGGTGGTGGACGACGGGGTGCTGGACCGCTACCCCAACCACGGCCCGACCATCGGGATCCCGTACGCCCCGGACAAGTTGCCGGGCAAGGACAACGCCAACCAGCCGATGAAGTGGGCGGTCTGCGACCGTCCGGGGTCGGACGACAAGCGGGAGACCGTCAACCAGGCCGTGTTCGTGGCGGCCGGGGCGGACGCGGCGGCGCTGTCCGCGAAGGACCGGATGCTCGGCCCGGACCAGCTGATGCTGGTGCAGCAGGCCGACGACCAGCAGGTGTCGACCACCTCGGCGGCGGGCCAGGCGGTGGCGAGCCTGTTCCTGGTCGACGCGCAGGGCCGCAAGCACGCGATCGGACCGAAGTCCGACGACAAGGAGCGCAAGGCGCTGGTCACCGCGGTCTTCGGGCCCAACGCGGTGCCGCAGCGGGTGAAGCGGGAGTGGCTGGACACCCTGGTGCCCGCGAGCCCGATCGTCTTCCCCGACGTCAAGGAGACGGCGGACAGCCAGGGCCCCAACTCGAACGTGGCCCTGGGCAACGCGGCGGACCGCCGGATCGGCCGGCTGGTGCACTACCAGGACCGCAACTACGTGGTCGGCAAGGACGGCCTGTTCCTGATCACCCCGTTCCAGGCGGAGCTGATCCGGCAGAACCCGGCCTACCAGATGCTCTACAAGTACGACCAGGACAAGCGGCCGCGCAGCGACGAGATGACCCCGGACGACCAGTCCAGGTTCAACACGGACGTCCGGCTGCCGAACACCCCGGACGACTGGCCGTTGAAGTCCGGTGCGCCGGTGAACAACTGGACGGACCGGCAGGACCCCCGCCAGGTGGTGTGCAGCACCTTCGACGGCATGGCCGAGGACGGCCGCACGCCCAGGCGCAGCGTCTGGGCGGGGACGGCCTACCCGGCGGCGTACAACAACGGCGCGGGCGCGGCGTTCGTGACGCCCGGCCACGGCCTGTTCTACCGGGCGGTGGACAACGCGGCCGGCGGTGGCGCCGCGGGTGCCGGGGCCACTCCGACGGCGGCGGCCAACGCCAGCGCCGGTGCCAGTGCGGCCGCCAACGCCGGTGCGGCCGACGGCTCCGGCACCGACTTCCTGATCACCGAGACCGGCCTGCGCTACTCCGTCCCGGCCAACGGCGACGGCGGCCACGGCCCGTCGGCGACGGCGAGCGGTGCGCCGAAGGCGGCGACCCCGGCGCCGGGCGCCCAGAACCCCGGGGCGGGGGGCCAGCCCACCCAGAACCCGGACGACCAACCCGGCGGCAACCAGGCGCGGTTGGGCTACCAGAACGTCCAGCCGCTGCCGGTGCCCAAGGAGTGGTCGAACCTGGTCCCGGCCGGCCCGCCGCTGACCGCGAAGAGCGCCGCGCAGCCGCAGAACGCCTGATCGGCCAAGCCCGGCAACGGAATTGGCCCCAGTGTCATGGTCTGGTAACTAGTGGACGCTCGATGTTGGGCGAGTTGCGTGTGCCGACTACAGTGCTGCTGGACATCACACGGGTGATGCGACGACGGGGCCCCGGGGGCCCTCCGTACACACAATGTTTGTCTCATGGGGGATGGTGGAGCATGAGTGACGGCCAGTTCACGGTGACCGCTCAGGAGATGATGGACTTCGCCGGGAAGATCGAGACGGCCATCGGCCAGATCGAGACGGAGCGCAAGGCGCTCCAGACCACGGTCGAGAACATCACCAGTGGCTGGAAGGGCCAGGCGGCGGACGCCTACAAGGTCCTCCAGGGCAAGGTCAACACGGACGTCGACGACCTGCGCAAGTCGCTGACCGCGATCAAGCACGCCATCGAGCTCACCACCAAGCACTACGCGAGCGCGGAAGAGGAGCAGAAGGCGCTGTTCGGCCCGCAGGGCTGAACGCCGCAGAGCTGACCAGCACTCTGTTCCGACCGTCCGTTCGACGGGGCGCCCGCGGCTGAGCGCCGGGTGCTCCGCATCCTCGTCAAGGGAGACATTGTGACCGACCACATCCTCGTCAACTTCCAGACCCTCCACCAGGCGTCGCAGGACGTGCAGAACTCGGCGAACAAGATCGAGGGCATGCTGTCCGACCTGCGCAAGGAGGTCACCAAGATCTCCCAGGGCTGGCAGGGCCAGGCCCAGCAGGGCTACAACGCCCAGCAGGCCAAGTGGGACTCCGCCGCCCAGGACCTCAAGGAGACCTGCGCCAAGATCTCCGGTTCGCTGGAGAGCGCCGCGCAGAGCTACAACGCGACCGAGAAGAAGAACGCCGGTCTCTGGCAGCAGTAGTCGACCGACCGTTCCCGGACGGGAACGACAGGGGCGGGCGCCCGGATCCCGGGCGCCCGCCCTTCGGCGCGCGGAGCGGCACGGGGGCGAACATGAGGGGTGGCAGGGTGTCCGGACGCGGGTTCCGCAGGACGGCCGCGGCGCTGGCCGCGTTCACGGTGCTGGGCGCTCCGGCGGCCGCCCCCGCGTACGCGGACGGCGGGCCCGGGCTGGCCGCCGCCGGTGACTGCCCCCGGCCCGCGCCCGACGTGCCGACCGTGCCGTGGTCGCTGCAGCGGATACTGCTCGACCAGCTCTGGCAGGGCGGGGCGACCACCGGCAACGGCGTGACGGTCGCCGTCATCGACACCGGGGTCGACGACAGCAACCAGCAACTGCACGGCAGGGTGGACGTGGGCCCCACCCTGCTGATCGACAAGCAGAGCAACAAGGCCGTCGACGGCAACTCCCTGACGGACACGGTCGGCCACGGCACCAAGGTGGCCGGCATCATCGCCGCGGGCCGCAGCGACCGGACCGGCTTCGTCGGGCTCGCCCCCGACGCCAGGATCTACGCGATCCGGCAGAACGACAGTGCGGGCAACGGCGACGTCTCCACCCTGACCGCGGCCATCAACGACGCGGTCGACAAGCACGTCGGGGTCATCAACATCTCCCAGGACGTGCGCGGCGCGGGCGATGCCCGGTTCGGCGGCTACCAGGAGTTGAAGGCCGCGATCGAGCGGGCCGAGCAGAACAAGGTCGTGGTGGTCGCCTCCAGCGGCAACGACGGCAACGAGGGCGACACCTACCCGGGCGCCTTCCCGACCGTGCTGTCCGTGGGCGCCTCCGACCGCAACAACGAGCGCGCCCCGTTCTCCCAGTACGGCTCCTTCGTGAAGGTCGCCGCGCCCGGTGTCGAGATGCTCTCCACGGTGCCCGGCGGCGGCCAGTGCGTGGACAACGGCACCAGCTTCGCCGCCCCGTACGTCTCCGGGCTCGCCGCACTGCTGGTCGGCGCGCACCCGAAGTGGACGCCGGCCCAGGTGCGGGCCTGGATCGAGCAGACCGCCCAGCGCACCGAGCGCGGCCCGAACCGGTTCATCGGCTGGGGCGTGGTGGACCCGGTGAAGGCCGTCACCACGGCGCCCGAGAACCCGCCGTCCGAGCCCGCCCAGGACGCTCCCGTGCAGCTGGCCGCGGCCCCGATCGTCCCGGCCCCGGTCGGCCTCGGCGAGACCCAGGCCGACCGCGACGGCCGTACCGCCACCTACGTGGTCGGCGTCGGCGCGCTGCTGGTCGCCCTGCTGATCGGCGGCGGCGTCGTGCTGCGCGACCGGCGCCGCGGCTCCGCCGACTGACCCGCCGCCCGCACACCCGCGCGGCGGTCACGGGAAACGTCGTGGAACGCCTGTAACACCGGCGGCGGTCCACCGCATCCATCAAGTGTCGGCGGGGCACACGGACGCGGGGGAGCGACGGGCACATGGGATGGATCAGGGGTGGCCGGGAGGCCAAGGACGCGGAGTTCCTGGAACTCGTCTCCAGCCGCACCGGGCACCTCTACCGTTCGGCCTGTCTGCTCACCAGCGGCGACACCCACTACGCCGAGGACCTCGTGCAGGAGGCCCTCAGCCGGATGTACGTGCTGTGGCGGCGCAGCGCCTTCACCGGCGGCCGCCACCGGATCGACAACCCGGCGGCCTACACCCACACGGTGATGGTGCGCACCTTCCTCGCCCAGCAGCGCCGCCGCTCCAGCGGCGAGCGCCCGACCGAGGCGCTGCCGGAGGCGGCCGGGCAGGACACGGACAGCAGTCTGCGGCTGACCCTGCTGGACGCGCTGGGGCGGATGTCCGCCGCGGACCGGGCCGTGCTGGTGCTGCGCTACTGGGAGGACCGCAGTGTCGAGCAGACCGCCGAGGTGCTGCGGCTCTCCTCCGGCGCGGTCCGCACCAGGACCACCCGGGCGCTGGCCCGGCTGCGCACCCTGCTCGGCGACTCGCTGGCCGAGCTCTCGGCCCGCTGAAACGTCCCGCCCGCCGGCACACCCCGCCCACCGGCACCGGCACACCGGTACGCCCCGCCCACCCCGCATTTCCCCGCTACTTCCGCGACGCAAGGAGACGGTGATCCGCCATGCCCGAGCAGGACAAGTTCGAAGACGACCTCCTCTACGCCCTCACCCGCACCGGTGAGGGATTCCGCCCCGAGCAGGCCGACCAGGCCGGGATGGTCGCGGGCGGCTACCAGCGGGGCCGCCGCCGCTGGCGCAGCCGTTCGACCGCCGCGGTGGTGGGCGGCGCCGCCGCGCTGGCCCTGGTGGGCACCGGAGCGGTGTACCTGACCGGGTCCGGCTCGCCGTCCGGTACGACCACGGTGGCGGCCGCCTCCACCGGGGCGGCGTCGGGGAGCACGGGCACGAGCGCCGCGCTGACCCCGGCTTCGACCGGTACGCCGACCCCGAAGGAGGTCAGCGGCGACGAGGTGCTGGCCGCCTTCCAGGCGCTGCTGCCCAAGGGCCAGGTCACCGACGGCAAGGGCACCGGCACCGGGTCGCCGTCCGGCAAGCCGGGCGGCTCCGTCAACGCGGGCGCCACCCTGCTCTTCGACGACGGCCAGGGCAAGGCCGCGATGGGCATCTCGCTCACCCGGCTGGCGTCGAACGACCCCAACCGGGCGCAGAACGCCTGCCCGGACAAGAAGCTGGTCCAGTACGACGCCTGCTCCAGCACGAGTGTGCCGGGCGGCGGTTCGCTGACCGTCCTCCAGGGCTACGAGTACCCGGACAAGCGGGCCACCACCAAGTGGTGGAACGCCAGGCTGATCGGCCAGGACGGCCGGCAGGTCGAGCTGTCGGAGTGGAACTCCCCGGCCGAGAAGGGCGCGCCGGACAGCCGGCCGGCCCCGCCGCTGTCGCCCGAGCAGCTCAGGGCGATCGTCACCGACAAGGCCTGGGACCCGGTGGTCGCCGCGATCCCGGAGCCGAAGCCGGCTCCGGTGCGCGACACCTCCAAGGAGTACAGCGC
>NZ_JBHZCY010000187.1:0-12987 GCF_042786665.1 Kitasatospora sp. NPDC059146
ACGTCCAGTACGAGGCCGACTCGGGCGCACGCCCAGCCGGGCGCCCAACGCCGCGCGCTGATCTGCCAAGATCCGCCGGACAGGCCCTAGCCGACGTGCCCGCCGATCAGCCACCCCAGCAGGTACGTCACCCCGGCCGCGGCCCCGCCCAGCACCAGCTGCCGCAGCCCGCTGAACCACCAGCTGCGCGCCGTCACCCGGGCCACCACCGCGCCGCACAGGAACAGCCCCAGCCCCGCCAGGAGCATCGCCGGCAGCAGCGTGGTCGCCCCCAGCAGGTACGGCAGCAGCGGCAGCAGCGCGCCCAGCGCGAAGCACAGGAAGGACGAGCCGGCCGCGACCAGCGGGGAGGGCAGGTCGTTGGGGTCGATCCCCAGCTCCTCCCGGGCGTGCACCTCCAGCGCCAGCTCCGGGTCCCGGGACAGCTGCCGGGCCACCTCGTGGGCGAGCTCCGGGTCCACCCCGCGCGAGACGTACACCTGCGCCAGCTCAGCCAGCTCGCCGTGCGGGTTGCGGCTCAGCTCCAGCCGCTCGGCCTCGATCTCGGCCTGCACCAGCTCCCGCTGGGAGGCCACCGAGGTGTACTCCCCCGCCGCCATCGAGCAGGCGCCGGCCGCCAGGCCCGCCAGGCCGGTGAGGATCACCGTGCTGCTGGAGGCCGCGCCGCCGACCACACCGGTCATCAGCGCGAAGTTCGACACCAGGCCGTCCACCGCCCCGAACACCGCGGGCCGCAGCCAGCCGCCGTTGACGTCCCGGTGGTGGTCGGCCGCGGGTATCCGCGGGTGCTGGGCGGGCTCGGCTTCCAGGGTGCTCGCAGTCACGGTACTTCCCCTCCGTCTTTCGTTCGTCGACCTGACCGTAGCCCCGTTGACCTGCGCATTTCCAGCAAAGTAAGGCTGTCCGAACAGCACTGAGGCCACCCTTCGCAAGGGTGGCCTCAGTTGCGGGGAAGTCCCTGGTCAGATCGGGTTCGTGGCGTCCTTGCCGGCCTTCTCGGCGCCCTCGTCGGCCGGTTCGGCCGCCGCCTTTTCGTCCAGCAGTCGAGACGGCTTCTCCCCGTCCACCGTCTCGCTCGGCTTCGGAACGGCCGCCTCCGCCTTCTTCGGCGCCGCGTCCTCCTCCTGGGCCGCGTCCTTCTCCTGGGCCTCGGCGTGCGCCGCCGGGTCGATGCTCGCCGGGTCCTCCCGGCCGGGCCGCTTCTTCCCGACGACCACGAAGTACACGACGGCGCCGATGAACACCACGATCGAGGTCCAGTCGTTCAGCCGCAGGCCGAAGTAGACGTGCGCCTCGTCGATCCGCAGCCACTCGGTCCAGAAGCGGCCCACCGTGTACGCGGCGACGTACAGCGCGAAGGCCCGGCCGTGGCCCAGCCGCCAGCGCCGGTCCGCCCAGATCACCAGCAGCGCGACGGCCACGTCCCAGATCGACTCGTACAGGAAGGTCGGGTGGAAGACCCCGTTCACGACCTCGCCGTCGGGCAGCGTCTTGTGGATCTCCAGGCCCCACGGCAGCGTGGTGGCCCGCCCGTACAGCTCCTGGTTGAAGTAGTTGCCCCAGCGGCCCATCGCCTGGGCGAGCACGATGCCCGGCGCGATGGCGTCGGCGTAGGCGGGCAGCGGCACGCCCCGGCGGCGGCAGCCGATCCAGGCGCCGACCGCGCCGAGCGCGACCGCGCCCCAGATGCCGAGGCCGCCCTCCCAGATCTTGAAGGCGTTCCAGGGGTTCTTCCCCTCGCCGAAGTAGAGCTGGTGGTCGGTGATCACGTGGTACAGCCGGCCGCCGACGAGGCCGAAGGGCACGGCCCACACGGCGATGTCACCGACGGTGTGCTTGGCACCGCCCCGGGCGACCCAGCGCTTGCTGCCGAGCCAGACGGCCGCGACGACCCCGAGGATGATGCAGAAGGCGTAGGCGCGCAGCGGGATCGGTCCGAGGTACAGGACCCCCCGCGACGGGCTGGGAATGTAGGCGATATCCATGGCAGTTCCGACGCTACAGGGTCCGGCGGCCCCATCCGACACCCCCGGGGTCACAGATACCGAACAACGAACGCCGCCGCCCCCTCCCGCATCGGGAGGGGGCGGCGGCCGGACGCGCTCAGCCGGCCGACGGCGAGGGGTTGTTGGCCTCCGAGGCGGCGGCGGTGGGCGCCGGGGTCTGACCGTTCGTGCCCGCCGTCCCGAGCTGCTTGCCCTGGTTGGCGGCGTCCACCCACTTCACCAGGTTCGCCGGGGTGATCTCCTCGTTGCCGTTCTTCGGGTAGATCGGCTGGCCGTTGAGCAGCACCGTCGGGGTGGACTTGTAGCTGGACTTGTCGAAGTCCTGCTGCACCGCCGACACCCATCCGCCGTACTTGTTGTCGTTGACGCAGGCCTGGAACTCCGGCGTGTCCAGCCCCCCCACCTGCTTCGCCAGGTTGAGCAGCACCGCCTTGTTCCCGAAGGCGTCGTTGGTCTCGTCCGGCTGGTTGCGGTAGAGCACGTCGTGGTAGTCCCGGAAGTGCCCGGCGTCCTGGGCACAGGCCAGCGCGTTGGCCCCGTTCTTCGAGCCCTTGCCCGGCACCGCGCGGTCGATGAACGACACCACGTGGGCGTTGGTGTAGATCTTCCCGGCGTCCTCGAGCTGGTCGATGGTCGCCGAGAACTCGCGCTCGAAGATCCCGCAGGCCGGGCAGCGCGGGTCCTCGTACACGGTGAGCACCGACGGCGCGTTGCTCGCACCGACCGGGATGACCAGGTTCTTGTCACCGATCGTCCCGGCCGGGGCGGCGGTCGGGGTCTCCGGCTTGGAGCGCTGGTTCTGCACCAGCACGCCGGTGACGACCGCGGCGGCGATCACCACGAGCACCGCTCCGCCGACGACCAGCTTCTTCCTGCGCCGCGAGCCGGCCTCCTCGGCCGCCCGCTGCTCCAGCATCCGCTCGCGGGCGGTGCGCTTGCCTTCTCGGTTCTTCTCGCTCATTGCCTTGACATCCACGGTCTGGGGGCCTTCGTCGGGTGCGGGGATGGGAATGGCCGGACGGGTCAGCTCGCCAGCCAGCCGTCGGCCGAGAGCCGGGTGCGGGGCCGCCACAGCAGGAACCCGGCCAGCAGCAGGAAGCCGGTGTCGCGGAGGATCTCCTGCAGGTACTCGGTCTGCGAGGCGTCGACGTGCCCTCCGCCGCCGAAGCAGCCGCAGTCGATCGAGATCCCGCGCGCCCAGGCCGAGGCGATCCCGGCGATGAAGGCGAGCAGCAGCAGCGCCGACACCCCGGCGACCAGGCGGACGCCGAGGCCGATCACCAGCAGCAGGGCGAGCGCCAGCTCCAGGAAGGGCAGCCCGTAGCCGATCGGTTTGACCAGGCCCTCGGGCAGGATCTCGTACGCCCGCACCGCCTGGGCCGCCTCCGCCGGGTCGGCGATCTTCGCCAGCCCGGCCCACCCCCAGACCACGGCCAGGCCGAGCCGCGCGGCCGTACCGATCCACTCGCTCCGGACCGGCACCCGCCGCGGCGCGGGCGCGGAGCCACCGGACTGCACTGCCGGCCCCGCCATCAGGGAACCCCCCTCGGGAAACTCGTTCACTTCCTGACGAACCGTAAGGGATGAAGACCGGTTCCTCCGGATTCACGAATTAAGCCGGACGAGTGACGTTCCGTCCGATTCCCTCGAACACCCCTACGTCACCGGCACCCCTGCATCCGCCCCGGGTCGAACAGCTCCGGCCGCCCCTCGTGCCGCCCCCGCGCGGCCCGCTCCGCCGCGTCCCAGCGCGCCGCCTCCGCACAGGCCACCGCCTCCCGCTCGGCCCGCTCCGCCCCCCGCTTGGCCAGGGCCTGCCCCACCTCGGTGTGCGCGCCGACCGCGGCCCCCAGAGCCAGCGCGGCCGCCGCTGCCCGCAGCAGCACGGCCCGATGAAGCCCAGCCACCCGCTCACCCCTTCGCTAGCCCGGCCACCCCCGTAGACGTGGTTCGTGCACTCGTCCCTCCACTCAACGCCGGTCAACCCCGCCTGATGCGTGTCGCCCGCGCTCTTCACCCGTTCGGGGCCGCCGCGCCGCTGACGCCGACGGAAAAGCCGGCGGCCCGCTCCCCCCGGAGGGGGAACGGGCCGCCGGCCGACGACTGCTGCCGCGGGTCAGCGCCTGCGCACGCCCTGCGCCAGCTCCCCGGCCAGCGCGCGGACCGCGGCCAGTCCGGCGGCCTCGTCCGCACCGGCCTCCAGGATCCGCTTCACGAACGCGGAGCCGACGATCACCCCGTCCGCGAACCGGGCGACCTCGGCCGCCTGCACGGCGTCGGAGACGCCGAGCCCGACGCAGACCGGCAGGTCGGTGGTGGCCCGGGTCCGGGCGACCAGGTCCTCGGCCAGCGAGCCCACCGCCGACCGCGTCCCGGTCACCCCCATGACGGCGGCCGCGTAGACGAAGCCGCTCCCGGCCGCCGTGACCTCCGCCAGCCGCGCGTCCTTGCTGCTCGGCGCGACCACGAACACGGTGTCCAGCCCGTGCTCGTCCGCCGCCTTGCGCCACTCCTCGGACTCCTCCACCGGGAGGTCCGGCAGGATGCACCCCGCCCCGCCCGCGGCGGCCAGGTCGGCCGCGAAGCGCGCCACCCCGTACCGGTCGACCGGGTTCCAGTAGGTCATCACCAGCACCGCCGTCCCCGGGTGGGCGGCGGCCGCCTCCTGGACGGTCCGCAGCACGTCCTTGATCCGCACCCCGCCCCGCAGCGCGATGTCGTCCGCGGTCTGGATCACGGCCCCGTCCAGGACCGGGTCGGAGTGCGGCAGTCCGATCTCGACGACGTCGCAGCCGCCCTCGATCAGCGCGTCGACCGCCCGGATCCCGCCGTCGACCGTGGGGAACCCGGCCGGGAGGTACCCGATCAGCGCGGCCCGGCCCTCGGCCTTGGCCGCCGCCAGCACGGTGCTCAGCTTCGAAGCCATGATCACTTACCCCCCTCGGCCGCGCCGCCGGCCGCATCGCCGGAACCGGCCGGCGCGTCGTAGAGCCCGAAGTACTGGGCCGCGGTGTGCATGTCCTTGTCGCCGCGCCCGGAGAGCGAGACCAGGATGGTCGCCTCCGGTCCGAGTTCGCGGCCCAGCTCCAGCGCGCCGGCCAGCGCGTGGGCGCTCTCGATGGCCGGGATGATCCCCTCGGTGCGGGAGAGCAGCCGCAGCGCCTGCATCGCCGCGTCGTCGGTGACCGGCCGGTACTCGGCCCGCCCGGTGTCCTTGAGCCAGGCGTGCTCCGGCCCGACGCCGGGGTAGTCCAGCCCGGCCGAGATGGAGTGCGACTCGATGGTCTGCCCGTCCTCGTCCTGGAGGACGTACGTCCGGGAGCCGTGCAGCACGCCGGGGTCGCCCTTGGTCAGGGTGGCCGCGTGGCGGGGGGTGTCGGCGCCCTCGCCGGCCGCCTCGCAGCCGATCAGCCGCACGCCGGCGTCCGGGATGAACTCGTGGAAGATGCCCATCGCGTTGGAGCCGCCGCCGACGCAGGCCACGACCGCGTCGGGCAGCCGCCCGGTCCGGTCCAGCACCTGCTGGCGCGCCTCGACGCCGATGACCCGGTGGAAGTCGCGGACCATCATCGGGAAGGGGTGCGGCCCGGCGACCGTCCCGAACAGGTAGTGGGTGGAGTCGACGTTGGCGACCCAGTCGCGGAAGGCCTCGTTGATGGCGTCCTTGAGCGTCCGCGAGCCGGACTTGACGGCGACGACCTCGGCCCCGAGCATCCGCATCCGGGCGACGTTGAGCGCCTGGCGCTCGGTGTCGACCTCGCCCATGTAGATGGTGCAGTCGAAGCCGAACAGGGCGCAGGCGGTGGCGGTGGCCACCCCGTGCTGGCCGGCGCCGGTCTCGGCGATGATCCGGGTCTTGCCCATCCGCCGGGTGAGCAGGGCCTGGCCCAGCACGTTGTTGATCTTGTGCGAGCCGGTGTGGTTGAGGTCCTCGCGCTTGAGCAGGATCCGCGCGCCGCCCGCCTCGGCGGAGAAGCGGTGCACGTCGGTCAGCGGGCTCGGGCGCCCGGTGTAGTCCTTGAGCAGCCCGTCCAGCTCGGCGGTGAAGGCCGGGTCGGTCTTGGCCTTCTCGTACTCCTCGGCGACCTGCTCGACCGCGGCGACCAGCGCCTCGGGGATGAAGCGGCCGCCGTACGCGCCGAAGTAGCCGCGGGCGTCCGGCACCTGGGCGCCGGGCAGGTAGTCCTTCTCGGACATGTGGTTTCCCTTGACGGAGATGGATGACGGTGACGTCTGGTTCGGCTGGTTCAGCCGCGCGTCGTGCGCCATCGCCGTCCGGGTACCTGACCGGGCTCGCACCCGATCACGTACCGCACCCGACGCCCCAGCACCCGGCGTGCGGGCGCGCGGCAGCCGCGCGGGCGGCAGCCGGGGGCGAGTCGGGTGGCGATCTTCATCGGGGCGGTGTCAGTCCTTGTGCCGGACGGCGGGGTGGGCACCGGCCGCGACCAGGTCGGCGACCGCGGCCCGCGGGTCCTTGCCGGTCACCAGGGACTCGCCGACCAGCACCGCGTCGGCGCCCAGGTTGGCGTAGCTGATCACGTCCAGCGGGCCGCGCACACCGGACTCGGCGATCTTGACGATGCCGTCCGGAATGGCGTGGGCGACGTTCTCGAAGGTGTTGCGGTCCACTTCGAGGGTCTTCAGGTTGCGGGCGTTGACGCCGATGATCCGCGCCCCGGCGTCCACCGCGCGCCTGATCTCCTCCTCGTCGTGCACCTCGACCAGCGGGGTGAGGCCGATCGACTCGGCGCGCTCGATCAGCGACACCAGGGCCGGCTGGTCGAGGGCGGCGACGATCAGCAGCGCGAGGTCGGCGCCGTGGGCGCGGGCCTCCCACAGCTGGTAGGCGGTGACGATGAAGTCCTTGCGCAGCAGCGGGGTGTCCACCTCGGCGCGGACGGCGTCCAGGTCGGCGAGCGACCCGCCGAAGCGGCGCTGCTCGGTCAGCACGCTGATCGCCGCGGCACCGCCGGCCGCGTAGTCGCGGGCCAGGGCCGCCGGGTCGGCGATCGAGGCCAACGCGCCCTTGGACGGGCTGGAGCGCTTGACCTCGCAGATCACCCGGATCCCGTCGCCCTTGAGGGCGGCGACGCCGTCCTTGGCCTCCGGGGCCTTGGCCGCGAGCGCCTTGAGCTCGTCCAGGGAGACCCGGGCCTGCCGCTCGGCGAGGTCCTCGCGGACCCCTTCGATGATCGAGTCGAGCACACTCACTCAGGAGCCCCCATCATTTCTGCTGGTTCGCCAGCGCGAGCCGGACGGGCAGGAGCCCGTCGGCCCTTCGATGGTATCGGCACCCGGGTGCGCACAGCGCATCCGCCCGGCCCGCGTCTCGCGGAACGGGACACTCCCCGGTACGGCTCTCAGCTGCGGCTTCACCGGCTCTCCACCGGCCGGGGCCGGGCCGGCCCCGGGTCGGCGCCGGCCCGCCGGGCCTGGCTCAGACCACCGGCGGCGCCAGCCCGGCGCCCACCGGCAGGTTCCGCACCACCGCGAACACCAGCACCAGCAGGCCGATCAGCGCCCAGCGCCGACCTCCCACCGAGACCCGCACCGGCGGCCCGCCGGTCAGCGCCGCCCAGGCCCAGCGCAGCCAGAGCAGTGCCAGCACCGTGAACAGCAGGACGGCCACCGCGTTGTCGTGCAGCGCGCCGGTCAGGTCCCCGTGGGCCAGCGCGTGGACGCAGCGCAGGCCCCCGCAGCCGGGGCACCACCAGCCGGTCGCGGCCAGGAAGGGGCAGTCGGGGTAGTGCCCGGGGGCGTTCGGGTCCACCGCCGCGACGTACCCGGCGGGAACGGCCACCGCCGCCAGCGCGGCCAGCGGCGGGACCGTCCGGCGCAGCACGGGCGGCGGGGCGGGGGTGGTGGGGGCGGCGTTCACGCCCCGATTGTGCCCGCGCCGGGCCCGGACGGAACGAAACGGCGGGCGTGGCGCGCCCGCCGTTCGGTTGTGCGAATACCCGCTGGTCAGGCGGCGACGGCCTCGCGGGCCTCGACGGCCGCCCGGCGGGCGGCGTGCTGCTCCGCGACCGACTTGTAGACGTTGGTGCTGGCCTGCTTGCCCATGCCGGCCATCGACATGGCCTTGCCGACGATGCCGCCCACCAGGACGACCGCCAGACCGGCCCAGACGAGCAGCGGCGACGGCAGGATCATCGCGACGCCCGCGATGCCGAAGCCGACGAAGGAGATGACGACGCCGGTCCAGGCGGCGGGGTTGTGGCCGTGTGCTGCTGCTGACATCGATGGTGCTCCTAGGCTCTCGGGGCCCGGCCGGGCCTGCGGGGCCGCCGGCGGGTTGACGGTTCCCATTGTGCCGGGCCACACACCGGCCCCCCAAAGCGGGTGGCCCGTCTATCGCGTCACACCACGGCGGGCGCCGCACCACGGCCGGCGCCGCACGGCGGTGGACGCTACCCGGCGGTCGGGTCCTCGCCGCGGTCCAGGGCCTTCCACAGGTCACCGGGGGTGTCGGCCTTCGCCGGGGCCTTGCGGGTCGGCGCCTCGTAGCGGCTGCCCATGGCCGGCCAGCCGCGGCCGTGGCGCAGGGTGATCAGCCCGGCCACGGCGAGCAGCAGTCCGCCGGCCAGCGCGACCCAGGGCCAGCCGGTGTGCGACACCTCGGTGGCGGTGGAGCCGGCCAGCGCCAGCTTGCCGGAGGCGGCGCTGTCCAGCGCGGCGGTGTCCGAGGCCCCGGCCACCGAGGCGGCGGCCGCGCCCAGCCCGGCCAGCAGGGTCAGCGCGCCGACCGCGAGCCGGCCCGCGCCGCGCACCGCGAACACCGCGACGGCCGCGGCCAGGCCCACCAGGGCCAGCCCGCCGGGCAGTTCGGAGATCTTGCCGCCGGTGACGGACACGTCCAGGGTGCCGGCCCGGCCCTCGGCCCAGGTCCGCCCGGCCGCGGTCAGCACCAGCACGGCGCTCAGCACGGTCAGCAGCAGCATCACGCCGAGCGTGCGGCGGCCTGCCCCGGAGGGGGCGGGAGCGGCGGGGGCGGGGGTCTGGTCTGCAGCGGTCACCCGTCCACTATCCCCCGGGCCACGCCCCGCGCCGTACCCGGGGTGGGGAACTCGTCCGTGCGCAGCACCACCGTGCGCCCGCCCAGCGGCAGGAACAGGTCGTTGCCGAAGGGCACCCGTTCGGCCTCCCGGTACACCCCGCCGGGGGACGGCGCGGTGTGCACGGTGCAGGCGGCGGCCGCCGGGTCGACCACCACGTACAGCGGCACGCCGCTCTCCGCGCAGGCCCGCGCCCAGGCGTGGTCGCGGCCGGGGTGGGCCACCTCCAGCACCACCTCGGCCGCGGCGGCCGCGTACCGGCCCCGGGCGTTGTGGACGGCGCCTGCGGCGAGGACCACCAGGTCCGGGGCGAGCGGGCCGTGCGCGGCCGGGAAGTCGATCAGGACGCTGGACAACACCCGTCCCCGGCCCCCGAGTTCGCCCCGGATCTGGACGGCCGTGCCGAACACGGCCTCCCAGCGCAGCTCGTCGTACGGCAGCTCGTCGTACGGCAGCTCGGGCATCCGGCCGCCTCCTCACGCCTCAGGACAGTTCCGGCCTCCGCAGCGTATTGGCGGTGGCGACGGCCCGCAGCACGGCGGCCGCCTTGTTGCGGCACTCGGTGTCCTCGCCGTGCGGGTCCGAGTCGGCGACCACGCCGGCGCCCGCCTGCACGTACGCGGTGCCGTCGCGCAGCACCGCGGTGCGGATCGCGATCGCGGTGTCGGAGTCCCCGGCGAAGTCCAGGTAGCCGACGCAGCCGCCGTACAGGCCGCGGCGGGTGGGCTCCAGCTCCTCGATGATCCGCATCGCTCGCGGCTTGGGCGCGCCGGACAGGGTGCCCGCCGGGAAGCAGGCCGTCAGCACGTCGAAGGCGCTGCGCCCGGGGGCGACCTTGCCGGTCACCGTCGAGACGATGTGCATCACGTGGCTGTAGCGCTCGATCTGCATGAAGTCGACCACCTCGACGCTGCCCGGCTCGCAGACCCGCCCCAGGTCGTTGCGGCCCAGGTCGACCAGCATCAGGTGCTCGGCCCGCTCCTTGGGGTCGGCGAGCAGCTCGGCGGCCAGCGCCGCGTCCTCGTGCGGGGTCGCGCCGCGGTGCCGGGTGCCGGCGATCGGGTGCAGCATCGCCTCCCCCTCGGTGACCTTGACCAGCGCCTCCGGGCTGGAGCCGACCACGTCGAAGCCGCCCTCGGCGCCGCCGTCCGGGCCGGGGAAGCGGAACAGGTACATGTACGGGCTCGGGTTGGTGGTGCGCAGCACGCGGTAGACGTCCAGGGCGGAGGCCGGGCAGGGCGCCTCGAAGCGCTGCGAGGGCACCACCTGGAAGGCCTCGCCGGCCCGGATCCGCTCCTTGACCTCCTCCACCGCGGCCCGGTACGGCGCCCCGCCGAACGGCGAGTGCACCTCCCCCGGGCCGGCCGGGGTGAAGGTCGCCAGGCCCGGGTCGACCGACTTCAACAGGCCGGCCTCCATCGCGTCCAGGCGCGCCACCGCGTCCGCGTACGCCTCGTCCACGCCGCTCGCCAGGTCGTTGTGGTTGACGGCGTTGGCGATCAGCAGCACCGTGCCGTCGGAGTGGTCGAGCACCGCGAGGTCGGTGGCCAGCAGCATGGTCAGCTCGGGGAGCCCGAGGTCGTCCGGGTTCAGGTCCGGCAGCTTCTCCAGGCGGCGGACGACGTCGTACCCGAGGTAGCCGACCAGGCCGCCGGTCAGCGGCGGCAGGCCGTCGTCGGCGCGCCGCGGGGTGTGCAGCGCCTCCAGGGCGGCCCGCAGCACCTCCAGCGGGTCGCCACCGGTCGGGATGCCGACCGGCGGGGTGCCCAGCCAGCGGGCGCCGCCGTCGGGGTCGACGGTCAGCGCGGCGGCGCTGTGCACGCCCACGAAGGAGTAGCGCGACCAGTTGCCCTGCTCGGCGGACTCCAGCAGGAAGGTGCCGGGCCGCTCCTCGGCGAGGCTGCGGTACAGGCCGATCGGGGTGAGGCCGTCCGCGAGGAGCCTGCGGGTGACGGGGATGACCCGGGTGTCGACGGCGAGCTTGCGGAAGGCTTCGAGGTCCATGCGGGGCGGCACCTTCTGGATTCTGGAGTCGGCTGTGGTCGGGGTGGGTCAGGAGAGCGGGAGGACGTCGGCGTCGAAGCAGGTCCGGTCGCCGGTGTGGCAGGCCGCGCCGCTCTGGTCGACCTTCACCAGCAGGGTGTCGCCGTCGCAGTCCAGGGCCACCGACTTGACCGCCTGGACGTGACCGGAGGTGTCGCCCTTCACCCAGTACTCGTTGCGGCTGCGGCTCCAGTAGGTGCAGCGGCCGGTGGTGAGCGTGCGGTGCAGCGCCTCGTCGTCCATCCAGCCCAGCATCAGCACCTCGCCGGTGTCGTACTGCTGCGCGACGGCCGGGACCAGGCCGTCCTCGGTGCGCTTGAGGCGGGCGGCGATCACGGGGTCGAGCGCGGTGGAGCCGGGGGCGGCGGGTGTGGTGGACATGGGGCCATTGTGTCAGCCCCTCCGGGCCGCGAACCGCTCCGTCCGGGCGGTGAACCGTTCGCGGGCGTCCCGTTCGGGGTCAGTTCCGCCAACCGCCTGCCGGGGGCGGCCCCGGTGGTCCATCCTCGGGGCCATGACCTCCGAGCAGCAGCCGCCCGAAGCCGCCGCCACCCGTCCGCCCCGGAGCCTGGTGATCACCGTCGCCGCCGTCCTGGCCGTACTGCTCGCGGTGGTGGCCACCGTGCTGCTCTGGCCCGAGGACGCCCCGAAGCCCGCCGCCGCCCCGCCCCCGCCCTCGGCCACCCCGACCCCCACCCCCACCCCGACGCCGACCCCCACCCCCACCAAGCCGCAACCCCCGTACGCCTGGTTCCCGGTGGGCACCTGCTTCGACCACCCCCAGCTCAGCCCCGTCATCACCAAGGCCGAACAACGCCCCTGCGCCGGCGACCACGACGGCGAGGTCATCGCGAACCTCCAGCTCCCCGACGGCCTCACCGGCGAGATCCCTCTCGCCCTCGCCATGCGCGACGGCTGCAAGACCGCCGAGACCACCGCCGAATCCCGCCAACCCCCCGGCCGGACCTACTACCCCCGCCAGTTCGGCCCCGCCCTGGCCAACTACAAGGACGGCTGGCGCGACTACACCTGCACCCTCACCGCCGGCAACAAACAGGGCAGCCCCAAACTCACCGCCCCGCTCCACCCGTAGACAGCGGGAAGGCCCCGGCCCGCACAGGACACGCCCTAGGCTGGCGGCATGTCGAACCACGCGCTCGCCGAGCGCCACCGCCTCGCCGAACTGCTCGCCGCCGCCGGGCCGGACGCGCCCACGCTGTGTGCCGGGTGGAGTACCCGGGACCTGGCCGCGCATCTGGTGGTCCGGGAACGCCGGGCCGATGCGGCGGCGGGGATCCGGGTCGGCGCCCTGGCCGGTCACACCCAGCGGGTGCAGGACGGGTACGCGCAGCGCCCGTACGAGGAGCTGGTGCGGTTGTTCCGGGCCGGGCCGCCGGTGTTCTCGCTGTTCGCGCTGCCCGGTGCGGACGAGGTGGCGAACACCGTGGAGTACTTCGTGCACGCCGAGGACGTCGCCCGGGCGGGCGACGACCGGGCGGTGCGGCCCGTCCCGCCCGGCCGGGCCGAGGCCCTGTGGCGGCGGCTGCCGATGATCGCGCGGTTCGAGGCGGGCCGCCGTTCCCCCGTGCGGCTCGCGCTGACCCGCCCGGACGGGCAGTCGCTGACGGTCGGTCCGGCCGGCGCCCAGGTGGTCCGGATCACCGGCGAACCGGGTGAGCTGGTCCTGTTCGTCTACGGCCGCGGGGCCCGCACCGAGCTCGCCGTGGACGGTGACGGGGACGCCGTCGAGGCGCTCCGGCACGTCCTGCCGCTCCCGTAGAAGGCGGGCCCAGGGTCCGTCTTCGAACTCCCGTCGTCCGCCCGCAGGGCGGGCGGGGGGGCGGTGGGGTGCGTGCCTCGCAAGGCGGAGGAGGGCGCCC
>NZ_JBHZCY010000188.1:0-12977 GCF_042786665.1 Kitasatospora sp. NPDC059146
GCTACGCCGACTTGGCCGTGGCCCGCACGCCGAAGTGGACGTACCGGCTCCCGTCGGCCAGGGCGTAGAACACCACCGGTATCCACGCGTCCTTCTCGTTCCGACGCCCCGCGAAGACGGTCTTCGCCGGGGCGTCCGACACCGCCGTCAGCTGCCACACCAGCGGGTCGAAGGTTCCCGCGAGGCCGTCGGCGCCCTCGTACGTCAGGGTCAGCACGCCCTCGGCGTCGCCCTCGCCGCGGCCCTCACCTCCGCTCTCGGCGATCGTCATCAGGAAGCCCTCGCGGCGGTACCTGCCGACGAACCCTCCGAGCTCGACCACCGGCGGCCGGGCCGGCGGCTCGAAGCCGGGCATCGTCACGTCCGCGAGCTCCGCCGACAGTTCCCGGCACAGCGCCTCGAACACCTTGGGCGCCGCTCCCCCGCCGTTCGTCAGCAGCACCACCGCGACGCCCTTCTCCGGCATCGCCCGCAGGTACGCCAGCTGCCCGAAGGTGCTGCCGTCGTGCCCGAACCCCCGGACGCCGTCCCATTCGAAGAGCCCCCAGCCGAGCCCCCAGTGCGCGCCGAGGAACCACTGGTCGGGCATCTCGACCTCGCGGTTCAGCATCGCCCCGACCACGGCCTCCGGCAGCACCCGCGTCCCGTCCGGCGCGGCGCCGCCGTCCACGAACAGCCGCGCGAACCGGGCGACATCGGCCGCCGTCGCGCAGATCCCGCCGTACGGGCCGGCCGACCGCGGCATCATGTTCCACAGCGGCGTGGGCACCGGCTCCTCGCCCGGGTCGCCCATGTGCCCCATCGCGGCGCGGAAGCGCAGCACCTCCTCCGGCAGGGTCATGGTGTGCTCCAGCCCGAGCGGGCCGGTGAGCAGTTCCTTCAACGCCTCGTCCCACGTGCCGCCGGTCACGACCTCGACGATCCGGCCGAGGACGTTGTACGCGGTGCTGGAGTACGACACGGTCGCGCCGGGCGGGTTGGTCAGTCCGACCGTGCGGGCGCCCTCGACGTAGCGGGCCAGGCAGTCGTCCCCGCGGCCGGTGTCGCTGACGAAGTCGCCCTCGATGCCGCTGGTGTGGTTGAGGAGTTGACGTGGCGTGATGGTGCGGGTGGCATCGGTGTCGGCGACGGCGAACTCCGGCAGGACGTCCACGACCGGCGCGTCGAGGTCGAGCTTTCCGGCCTCCGCGAGCAGCACCACCATCGCGGCCGTGTAGCCCTTGCTGACGGAGCCGATCTGGAACACGGAGTCCGTGGTCACGGCCACGCCGGTCTCCGAGTGCAGGATGCCGGAGGCCAGTTCGTGGATCTCACCGCCGGCCAGCACGGCCAGGGTGGCGCCGTGGATGCGGTGGGCGGCGAGGAGTCCGTCGAGCCGGGCCTGCCAGCGGGCGGTGTCGAAGGCCGGTGCCTCCCCGGTCGCTTCACGGCTCAGCTTCTCCGGCATGTGCTCTCCCTCGCGGTCACGACGATGCATGGGCGGTCCGTGGACGGTTCAGCGACGGCGGACCCGGCGCGTGCGGACAGTCCGGTACGACTGGCCGTCAACTTCTCCATGGCAGGCGGGATTCCGGGCCCCCGGCCCGCATGCTCCGCCGCCGCCGATCATGACACTAGCGCGCCCACGACCATTTTCAAACATCGTTTGAAATCGGATGGCCGCCACCGACCCCCGCGCCGCGCACTGTCGGACCCCACGTCTAGGCTGACGGCCGGGCAAGGGATCAAGGAGCGGCACTGTGCGGATCGAACGTCACCAGGTGGACGGAGCGGCGGTCTCGGCGGCCCGCGAGGGCTTCACCGACCGGATCGGACGGATGGTCCGCTCGTACGCGCGCGCCGATCTGATGACCGCCACCGAATGGCGGCTGATCGCCGACGAGTTCCTCGACCACCTCGGCGCGCTCTCCGCCGACTCCCCCGCCCTCGACACCCCGGAGGCCCGGGCCGTCCTCAAGGACGCCGCCGAGGCCGCCGCCGGCGCCATCGCCTTCGCCGCGTACTACGCGTACGACGGCTTCCAGGTGTTCCTCGACTACCCGAACTTCGGGATGAGCTACGACCCGGAGGAGGCGGACGGGAGCGTACGGCGCAGCCTCGTCCTCCCCCGGTACTGGCTCGACGCGCTCTGCCTCGCGATCCTCTCCGACCGGTTCACCCGGCACGGCGAGGCCTTCGCCTTCACCTGGCAGGCCATGCCCGCCGGCGGCGGCCACTCCGCCGCCCAGCTCGTCAACGGCTTCATGGCCCACCTCCTGGGCCGTACCCGCGACGAGGACGCGACCGGCGGCGAGCCGACTGACAGCAAGCCGACCGAAGCCGCGACCGCCGAACAGCGGCTCGCCGCCATCGACGCCGCACTGGCCCGGATCGAGGACCGGGACAGCGAGGCCACCCAGGCCCTCCGCACCCTGCGCGCCCTCGCGGCGGAGGACCGCGCGGCCTTCGACTCCGGGTTGCTCGCCCTCCTCGACCGCGCCGACGGCACCAGCCCCCGCAGCCTCCTCCCGCTGCTCCCGCTCGCCCTCGCCGCGCTCGCCCACCGGGCCCACGGCTGGCTCCCCGCCGTCGACACCGACTACCTCCCGCACGCCCTGGTCACCGGCTTCGCCGGCCCCGGCCCCCGGGTCGCCGGTCTCGGCCGCGACCGGCGCCCCGACGCCGTCGCCCGGCTCGCCGCCGGTCCCGTCCGCATCGACCGGCCGAGCCCGGCCCTCCCCCTCCACCCCGACAGCGAGGCCCTGTACGAGCGGCGCACCCGGGAGGCGATCGACCCCGGGCCCGAGGACCGCCACACCGTCGCCCTGCTCGCCCGCGCCCTGGGCAAGCAGGTGCTCCTCCTCCGGGCCCGCGCCTCGCAGTCCGCCGACGTCACCGACACCCAGCTCGCCGGTCTGCGCCTGGCCTCCCAACTGGGCGCCGCGCTGTTCCGCATCGCCCTCGCCGAGCCCGGCACCGAAGCCGAGGTGACCATCGGCGGCCGCACGGTCCGCTACCCGGCCACCCGGGACGAGGACACCGGCCCCGGCCACTGGCAGCTCGCCCTCGACCTCGCCCTGATCACGGGCGTCCGCGAGGACCTCGCCCCGGTCGTCCTCGCCGGCCCCACCCACTCCACCACCGACCGCTCCGCGTACGCCTGCTACCGCGTCGCCCTGCACGACTACTTCCGGGGCGTCGACCCGCTCCCGGCCACCGAACGGGCCCTGCGCGAGGCCGAGCGGACGAAGGAGTGGGGCTTCCCCGGCCCGCCGGTGGTCCTCTTCTCCCAGCTCGTGGAGGGCGACGAGACCAGCTTCAACCTGGCGCTGATCGACGCCCTCGAAGCCCACCGCGACCACCACTCGGTCGCCGACCGCGCCACCGACGCCGAGGCCGCGATCAGCCTCGACGTCCTCGCCCTCGCCTGCCACGCCCGGCGCCGGGGCTGGGCCGTCCACGTCGAGTCCCCGTACCTCCCGGCCCGCCTGCTCGCCTGAGGTAGGTCCCTCCTCGCAGCCGGGGACGCGAGGAGGAGGCCGCGGGCGGTCAGTCCGTCCCGGGCTCCTGGAACGCCGTCACCGCCGCGCCGTGCTCATGACCCCACCGGGTGAGCACGGCGATCGGCTCGACCAGCGTCCGGCCCAGGTCCGTCAGCGCGTACTCGACCTTCCCGGCCCCGGCGTGACGGCCGACCAGGCCGTGCCCCTGCAACCGTCGCAGCGTCTGGGTCAGCACCTTCCGCGAGACCCCGCCGATCGACTCGGCCAACTCGCCGTGTCGGCACGGCCTCCGGCTCAACGCGAACAGCACGACCACGGCCCACTTGTCGGCGATGACCTCGACCGCCAACCGGGCCGGGCAGTCGGCGAGGAAGTCGCTCCCGGGGTACTCACGCATGGTGCGACGGTAGTCCAGCGCCGGGAACCCGGAGGTAACCGCCGCCTCACTAGCGTCCATGACGTCCATCACGGAAGCTACCGAGCTGGGGGAACCCGCATGGGAACGGAATCCGCATGGCCGGGCGGGCGGAAGGTCGCCGCGCTGGTCACCGTCGCGCTGGAGCTGTGGTCACCGGGGCACTGGCCCGCCTACGCGCCGATGGCCGCGGCGTGGCCGCTGCCCGGCGTCGACGACACCCACAGCGCCTCCTGGGTGGACTACGGCGTCACCACCGGTATCCGGCGGCTGTTGACCGTCCTCGGTGACCTGCCCGCCACCGTCGGCGTGAACGGGCTGGTGGCCGAGCGGCACCCCGGGACCGTCCTGGCCGTGCACGAGGCGGGCCACGAGATCGCCGCGCACTCCTGGGCCCAGGACGTGGTGCCCGCACTGCTCGACGTCGACGCCGAGCGGGCCAACATCCGTCGCTGCACGGACGCCCTCCGCCAGGTCACCGGGGTGCGTCCGACGGGCTGGTTGAGCCCGCGCGCCACCGGTTCGCGGGACACCGACGGCCTCCTCGCCGAGGCCGGCTACCGCTGGACCGGCGACCACTGCGACCACGAACTCCCGCAGGTCCTGTCCACCGCCCACGGTCCCCTGGTCTCCCTCATGCACGGCGACCACTCCGACGTCCGGGACACCGCGGCCGGCCCGTACGCCTACCGCGACCTGCACCGCGCGCTGTTGGACGAGTTGCTCGCCGCTCCCGGCCCGGGCGTCTTCCGGCTCACCGTCCACGCCCATGTCGCGGGCCGGCCGCTCCTCGCGGGCATGGTCGGCCAGATCCTCGACCACCTCCGGGAGTCCGGCGACGTCTGGGTCGCCACCCACGCCCAGCTGGCCGAGCACGTCCTGGCGCAGCGGGGAGGAACGCCGTGACCCACGTCCTCGTCGTCGGCGGCACCGGCGCCATGGGAAGCCACCTGGTCCGGCACCTGCTGGCCACCACCGACGCCACCGTCACCGTCCCCACCCGCCACCCGGAGTCCGCCCACGCCACCGCTCTCGCCGCCACCGCCCCCGGCCGCGTGCGGCTGGTCCGCTCCGACCCGGCGGCCCTCGACGTCCTGATCGGGCAGGCTGACCGCGTGTTCGCCAACACGGACTTCTTCGCGACGGGCAGCGCCGTGGGTGAGTACCGGCAAGGGCTGCACCTGCTGGCCGCCGCGGCGCGGGCCGGGGTGGAACGCTTCATCTGGTCCTCCTTGGACAGTGCGGTGTCCCTGACCGGCCGTCCCGTCCCGCACTTCGACAGCAAGGCGGCCGTCGCCGCCCACATCCAGCTGATGCGGTCGGAGGAGATGCTCCGCCAGGAGAGCGACGGCTGGTACACCGAGCACGTCTCGATCCTGACCACCGCGCCGTACTTCGAGAACCTGCGGGACCGGCTCACCCCCCGACCGGACGGCCGGGGCGGCCTGACCTTCCGGCTCCCCCTCGGCTCCGCCCGCTACCCGCTCGTCGCCCTCGACGACATCGCCCGGTTCGCCTGCCGCATGTTCGACGACTGGCAGTCCTGGGGTGCCCGCGACCTCGCGGTCATCGGCGACAGCCTCACCGGCGACGAGATCGCCGCCACCTTCACCCGGGTCACGGGCACCCCCAGCACGTACGTCCCGATGCCGCACGAGGAACTGCGCGCCGCCCGACCCGTCTTCGGCCACGACTACGCGGCGATGTTCCGGTTCTTCGCCGACCGCGACCTCTACACGCGGGACCGGGACATCGACCTCCTACGCCGCCTGCACCCCGCCCTGATGACCTTCGAGGACTGGCTCCACCACACTGGCTGGACCGGACCGCCACCCACCGGCTGACGCCCGCCCGAAAGCCCGGCCGCCCGGACCGGCCGACGACCGTCCCGCGACGGCTCGATGGCCGTACGGAGCGCTCGCGCCCACCCCCGTGGGACGGGAACGCTCCGTACGGCCACCCGGCCACCGGACACCCGCAGGCCGGACAGGGCCGTCGTGCCCCCGGCTAGCTCCAGCCCGTGTCACGGCTCCGGCGGTGTCCGCCGCGGCTGTCGACCGTGCTGAACATGCCCCGACCCCCTGTTGGTCCGGCGGGTCACCCCCGCTGCGGTGACGATCATAATCGCCAGAAGCCGAAAACCGCACCTCCCGTACGGCACTGACCGGCGAACAGAGTCGCCGACCGGCCCGTCGGTGCGTCAACTGGCCGGTCGGCCGGAGAGCTTGGGCGACGGGGCGCCTTCGGTGGCTACGCCGTCCCGTCCGCGCCGAGCCGGCGGTAGGCGGCGGCCACGGCCAGCATCCAGGCGATCTCCTCGCGCGGGGTGCGGCCGCCGGTGGTCGCGGCGAGGGCCGCCGGCGGGGTGGGGGCGGGCAGCTCGCGGGCCCGGTGGCGAACGGCCGCGCGCAGCCAGCGGGCCTCGACCCGGGCGAGGTCCTCGCAGGCGGCGGGCGTCGGGACGCACTCGGCGGCCCGGGTGTCCCCGCAGGCCGGATCGCACCCGGAGCCCTGGGTGTCCTCGCGCAGCACCAGGGCGGCGTCCCGGATGGCGAAGGCCCGGTGGGCGAGTTCGACCGAGCGGTCCCGGACGGTCAGCACGTCCCGCAGTCGGCTGCTCGGGGTGCCCAGCACCACCTGGGGGACGGCGGCCACCACGTCCGCCCAGAGCGGGTGCAGCCGCCACAGCGCGTACTGGTCGCGCAGGTAGCCGACCACCGTCCGGGCCGGCGGAATGGTGACGCCGAGGACGAGCAGCACCAGCATCAGGGCGGGCAGCACCTCGCTCGCCGTGTCCTGGAGCGGGATCGGCTTCCCGGCGGCGTCGAAGCGGGTGGAGTCGCCCTTGGCGAGGGTGAACCAGTACCGGTAGAGCGTGTACAGCAGGCCGGTCGCTCCGGCGGCCGCCAGGCAGGTGATCCCCACCCGCAGCGCCCCGCGCGGAACGGCCGCCCGGTTGGACCAGAACAGCACCATCGCCCGTGCGCTGGCCAGTGCGAAGGCGGTGTTGAAGACGCACAGGTAGGCCTTCACCCACGGGTCCCCGAAGTGGGCGTCGATGCCGAAGGCGCCGTCGGCGTCGTGCGGGAGGGCGAAGACGAACAGCAGGCTCAGCACGATGCTCGCGGCCAGCGCCGACAGCAGCCGGGCGCGGGCGGCCCGGGGCCGCTCCGGGCGGTGGCGCACCTCCTGGACGTACTCCAGCAGGAAGTACACCGCGGCGATGCCGACCAGGTGCTTGAGCAGCTGGGTGACGTCCCGGATGCCGGTGAGCTCGCCCAGGGCCCGCTCGACGAAGGCCGGACGGCAGCTGAGCCCGAGGGCGATCGCCGTGAAGGCCGCCCACAGCGCCCGGTTCGCCCGGGTGGTGAAGGCCGTGGGGGCCCGCCAGAGCACGACGCCCCAGATCAGTGAGGGCATCAGCCAGGTGAACAGCGGGCGCATCAGGACTTCCTCCACCGGGGTTGGCGTATCGGGTGCAGCAGGCTCTCGGCCAGCCGGTCGGAGACCGGGCTCGGGTCGGTGGTGGAGCCGACCAGGTCGGCGAGCAGCAGGGCGATCATCTCCGCCTCCTGCTCCTCGGCCGTGTGGTAGCCGGTGCGGCCCGCGCCCATCAGCTGGGCGATCAGTTCGGGCGTCAGGTCCGGCAGCAGCGCGGTGAGCCGGGAGAGTTCGAGGGTGCCGGTGTGGCCGCACAGGACGTGGCCGAGCTCGTGCAGCTTGATCAGGTCCTGGTGGGCGGGGCTGGTGCGTTCCTCGTAGTAGACGACGTCGACGCTGGGCAGCGCGATCCACAGCCCGCAGGGCAGGTCGGGGCCGAGGGCGGGCAGCGGCTCCATGACGATGCGGCGTCCCCGCTCGCGCTCCAGGGCGGCGCGGAAGCCCTCGACGGTGAACGGGGCGGGCAGGCTCAGGCCGGAGAGCCGCTGCTCGCAGCGTCGGCGCAGGCCGCGGGGGAAGGCCAAGGCGGGGGTGTTCCTTCGGAGCGAGGGGCTGGAGCCGGTCGGGGGACGGTGGTGCGTGGTGCGGTGCTCCCGCTCATCCGGCGCCGGTCGGACCCGCCTCCTGACCTGCCACGCCCCTGCCGACGACGCCCTGACCGCTCGCGCCCTGACCGCTCGCGCCCTGTCCGCTCGCGTCCTGTTCGAGCTTGCGGAGGTTGTCGGCGAGCGAGAGCAGCACCCGCAGACTGCCGTCGGACAGCGCGGAGGCCCGCTTGACCAGGTTGACCACCCCGTCGTTGCCCAGCGCCTGCCGCAACTCGGCGATCCGCTCCAGCTGGTCGAGCTGTTCGTCCACCACGGCGGCCTTGGCGTCGTCCAGGAAGTAGCTCGCGCCGGCGCCGATGCCGAAGCCCCGGCCCAGCCAGTCGAGCGTGTCCACGGTGGGGTTGCAGGCCTGGCCCTTCTGGTTCAGGCCGAGGTGGAGGTTGCGCACGGTGTCACGGGAGATGACGTCCCGCCCCGCCAGCCGGTTGATCCGGTCGGCGAGTTCGCGGTAGGCGGGGGGCCGGCCGCCCGATCTGGTCGCCTCCCGGGCCATCAGCCGGTCCAGCCGACGGGCGATGGCCGAGGCGCGCTCCCCCGGCTGCTCCGGCCCGCCCGTCCCGTCACCAGCTGCTGACTTCACCATGTGCGTCCCCCTCCACGACCCTGTCACGATACCGTCGGTGTTCGACCGGTCGGTAGCGCGGACCGGCCCGGTGGGCTGGCGCGCGGGGGCGGCGCCTCCGTGACGGGCCCGGGTGCAGGAGGGCGGGCGCCGCTCCGGCGGCCGCTCAGCGGCCCGGGTGGTGGACGAAACGGTAGGTGTCGCGGTCGAGTTCGGTGACCTGCACGCCGATCGCGGTCGGTACGGCGAGGTGGGAGCGCAGCACGTCGAGTACCCGGGCGGTCAGTTCGGCGCGCTGCGCGGCGGTCCGGCCGGCCAGGATCTTCACCTCCACCAGCACCACGGCCTCACCGCTCGCGCCGTCACCGACGGTGTGGTGCGGGGCCGGGCGGAACAGGGTCTTGCACTCCGCCACCGTGGTGTCGATCACCTCGGTGACGGTCTTGTGCAGTTCGGCGGCCAGGGCGTCCCGGTCGAGGGCGAGTTCGGCCGAGTGGTCGACCAGGAGCTGCGGCACGGGATCCTCCGGAGGGGGTGCGGGCGGGCAGCGCCGACCCTATCGTCCGGGCCCCGCGCGGCGGTCGGCGGGAACGGCGGTGAGCGGCAACGGCACCAGGCAGCATCGGCAAGGGCAAGGGGCGGGAACGGCAGCGGGCCCCGGCGCGCGGCCGGGGCCCGGGGGCGACGGGTCGGGTCAGCAGCCGAAGTCGATCAGGCGGAAGGTCGCGTAGTGGTCGGCGGTGTAGTAGTCCTCGTGCGAGCGCTGGCCGGTGACGATCCGGCGGGTGCCGCGGGTCGGCGCGCCCGGGGTCACCACGGTGTACTCGTGGTAGTAGCCGGAGCGCTGGGAGGGCAGCACGTGCTCCTTGTTGGTGAACACCACGCCGTCCTGGGAGTACGGGAACGGCCCGCCCTTGGCGATCAGGCCGAGGGTGGTCCGGGCCTGGGACGGCAGGGCGGACACGCACACCTTGCCGCTCACCGCGGCCTGCGCCTCGGTGGCGACGGCGACGGGCGCCAGGGTGGCCAGGGAGAGCACGGCGACGGCGGCGGCGCGGGTCTTCCACGCGCGTAGAGTTCGGGTCATGTCAAACAGGATGGCGAACCCGGGAGCTCCCCGGAAGCCCCGTCCGGAGTCTTCATCTCCGGTCAACTCGCCGTACCCGCCGATGACTTGAACCGGCCGGTCAGCCGCCCCGGTAGTCCGTGGCGGCGATCACCGCGAGCCGGCGGCGCCCGGCGTCCAGGACGGCGAAGCCGAGGTCCAGGTCGTCGCGGATGAACCAGTCCCCGCACATGGTGAAGGCGTACCAGGCGCACTCCCCCGCCCGGCGCGCCACCTCGGCCACCCGGTCCTCCGGGCCCGCGCCCACCAGGGCCGCGAGCGAGCGCCAGGCCTCCAGCCGGCCGTAGCCGCCGTACGACCACACGCGTTCGTCGCCGGCGCCGCTGGAGGCGGCGACGAACAGCTGGCGCCAGACCGCGGCGGCGGTGGTCGGCACGACCGCCAGGTGCGCGGCATGCGCCCCGCCGTGGGCCTCGTCCACGCCGTCCACGCCGCCCAGCGGGCCGCGGCAGCCCTCCCCGGACATGCAGTCCAGCGGCAGCCCGGCCAGCGTCCCCGGGAGCTCCGCGGGCGCGACCGGCCGCTCGGCCTCGAACACCGCCGCCTCCAGCTGCCCGTTGAACTGCCGGGCCCAGCGCCGCAGGGCGACGGTCAGCCCGGGCTCGTCCGCCCCGATCTCCACCGCCACCCGGCCGGCCGCCGCGATCCGGTCGCCCTCCGGCAGTGCGTACGGGACGCCGAACGCCACCGCGCCGCGGGAGTAGTGCGCCATGAGGGGCTTCCCCTCGATCGGGTCGAGGGTCCAGGGCAGCCGGGCCAGCGGGTGCGCGGCCCAGTACGGCGAGGCCGCCGCCCAGGCCCGCGCTGCGGGCAGCTCCGCGACCGGGGCGCCGCGCAGCACCAACTCCTGCACCAGGCAGGCCCGCAGCTCCTCCGGCACCCGCGGATGGCCGGCCGGGGCCTCGAACACCCAGGCCAGCGCCTCCAGCGGCTGGTACTCGGCCAGTACGGCGGCGGTCCGGTGGAGCGGCCGACCGGGGCGCAGGCTGACGGCGGGCTTGAGCGCGAACGCGTGCTCCACGTGCACCCGCCCGGGCGTGCTGATCACGTCCCAGAGGACGTGGTCGTAGAGGGAGGCGTGCTCGGCACCCGCCCAGCCCGAGCCGTAGCGGCGGTGCAGCGCGGCGCCGACCTCCACGTGGAAGGCCGTGTCGCCGCGCTCCAGGTGCGCTTCGAGCAGCAGGCACACCTCGCTGACCTCGTACGTCCCGGCCAGCCCGGCCACCAGTTGTTCGATCGTCTTCGCCACGAGGGCGAAGCCTACGACCGCCGGGTCGCCGGTCAGCCCCGGGCCAGCACCAGGGACTGCACCGCCGGGAGCCTGCGCCAGTCGCTGGACACGATGCTCGCGTGCGCCCGGGCCAGCTGCTCGGTACGGGCGCTCGCCTGGTCGACGGTCGGGTCGGTGGCGCTGATCTTCGGCGCCACGTTCTGGGCGTCGGTCATCACCAGCAGGTAGTGCGAGCGGTCGTACCAGGCGGTGTCGATGCCGTTCAGGTAGCCGGCGGCGTCGCCGTCGAAGACCACGAACCAGGGGCGGATCCCGGCGTCGGCGCCGGTGTACTTGGCGCGCGGGTCGCCGGCCGCCGCGCCGTGCACGGCCGGGAACAGCTGGGCCCGGCCGATCCGGCCGGAGGCGGCCAGGTCGCGCAGGTGCCGCCCGTACTCGACGTCGGTGTGCAGGGTGTCGAAGGGGTTGTGCTCCTCGACCGTCCCCGGGATCGCGTAGAGCAGCACCCGCCCGGCGAGGGCCGAGCGGCTCGGCCAGTTGCCCGCCCGGACGGCCTCGTCGACGGTGGCGTAGGCGCCGCCGCCGGGCTTGGCCAGCACGTCGGCCGGGCGCAGCACCGCGTCGCCGAGGTGGGCGGCGATCAGCGTGTCCAGCTGGTCGGGGCCCATGCCGAGGTTGGCCGCGAAGCCGCCCTTGACCTCCAGCTTGATCACCAGCGGGCCGGCGCCCGGGTGGGCGCCGAGCCAGACCCGGACGTCGTCGAGGCAGTGCTCCAGGTTCTTGTTGGTGCCGCCGCCGTAGAGCTGGGCCGGGGTGTCGGCGGCGGTGCAGTTGTTGGAGTTGCCGAGCGGGTTGGAGTGGCTGACCTTCCACTCGTGGGTGACGGTGTCGGTCCAGAGGTCGAGTTCGATCATGCCGGTGCCGGTGTCCAGGCTCTGGGCGAGGTACGGGTAGGCGGCCGGTTCGTAGGTGTTGTGCAGGCCGACGGTGGTGGCGGAGCCGAACGGCAGGGCCCCGGTGCCGTCGTCGGTGTCGGCGGCGCCGAGGGCCGCGGTGGGCACCAGGGCCGCGGCGGTGGCGAGCAGGCCGGCGGCCAGCAGGCCCGCCAGGGTACGGCGTACGGTCATCGGAATCGTCCCCCCGGGAAGGTCACGACGGCCGCGGGTGCGCGCCGCCGGAGGCAGCATCGCCGGACCGGGCGTGCACCTCGTGAAGAAGGCACGACAATATCGTGACGGCTTCGCCACCTCCGCCCCGGGTTCCGGCCGCCGCGGCCGCCGCCCGCGGCACGCCGCGCCCCTTCCGTGACGGTTCGTCAGATCCGTCGTACCCGGGCGCTAGCGTGGCCCGCGAGCGGGCGGCCGTGACCGGGCGCCCGAGAGCCACGAGCAGCGGAGGCGCACGATGTCCCTGGTCCGGGTCCACAACTTCTCGATCTCCCTCGACGGGTACGGCACCGGCGAGGGCCAGAACCTGGAGCAGCCCTTCGGGCACGCCGCCCACCGGCTGCACCAGTGGTTCTTCGGCACCCGCACCTTCCGGCGGATGACCGGCCAGGAGGGCGGCGGCACCGGGCTGGACGACGCGATGGCCCGCACCTGGGCCGAGGGCATCGGCGCCGAGATCATGGGCCGCAACAAGTTCGGCCCGCAGCGCGGCCCCTGGGAGGACGAGGCCTGGCAGGGCTGGTGGGGCCCCAACCCGCCGTTCCACACTCCGGTCTTCGTGCTCACCCACCACCCGCGCCCGACCGTGGAGATGGAGGGCGGGACGGTCTTCCACTTCGTCGACGCCTCGCCCGAGGAGGCGCTGCGGCGGGCCCGGGAGGCGGCCGGCGGCCTGGACGTCCGGATCGGCGGCGGGCCGCGCACCGTCCGGGCCTTCCTGGAGGCCGACCTGGTCGACCACCTGCACGTGGTCGTGGTGCCGATCGTGCTGGGCCGGGGCGAGTCGCTCTGGGCCGGGCTGGAGGGGCTGGAGGAGCGCTTCGACACCGAGGCGGTGAGCAGCCCGAGCGGGGTGACCCACCTCACCTTCACCCGCCGCGCCCGCGCCTGAGCGAGGCCGGCCCACAGCCGACGGGCGGCCGCCCCGTGGAGCGTGCGGGGGGCC
>NZ_JBHZCY010000189.1:0-12754 GCF_042786665.1 Kitasatospora sp. NPDC059146
GGGGTGGCCGAGCTGGAGACCAGGGTGTCGGAGAGGTGGTGCAGTTCGTCCTGCTGTTCCGCCGCGAGACCGAGGAGTTCGCCGATCACCTGCATCGGCAGCGGGTAGGCGAAGTGCTCGCGCAGGTCGAACTCGCCCTCCAGCGCGGCGATCCCGTCGAGCAGCGCGACGGTCCGGGCCTCGATCGCGGGGGCCAGCGCGGCTGTTCGGCGCGGGGTGAAGGCCTGGCTGACCAGCCCGCGCAGCCGCTTGTGGTCCTCGCCGTCGGCGGTGATCATGCCGGGCACCGTGACGAAGTTGAGCAGCGGCCAGCCGTACGGCAGCCGGCCCTCCCGGAAGAGGGTCCACAGCTGGGGGTTCTTGCCGACCCGGGGGTCGGCCAGCAGCGCCTGGAGGGTGTCGTGGTGGGTTACCGCCCAGACCACCACCCCGCCAGGGAGCTCCACCAGGACGGCCGGGCCGGCTGCCCGGAGCCGGGCGTTCTCGCCGTGCTGGTCGCGTCCGAAGGGGTCGAGCCGGACGGGCTCGGGTCGGACGGGCTCGGGGCGGGGGCCGCGGGGGTCGTCGGCGGTGTCCATGCGGGCCTTTCGGGGGCTGGCGGGCGGGGCGGGGTGAAGGCGCTGTAGAGCACCGGGAGGGCGACCAGGGCCCGTGACCACGGAGACGGACGCCAGGTCAACTCGCCTGCGGGTACGGCAAGTTGGAGGTCGGGAAGGCGGTGCAGCAGGGTCTCGATCGCGGTCTCGACGATGATCCGGGCCGGGTGCTGGGCCGGACAGACGTGCCGGCCCGCGCCCCAGGCGAGGTGGGCCCGGTTGCCGCCGAGCGAGCCCTGGGCGGCCGAGGAGGTGCCCTGGGCGGCCGGGTCGGCGTTGGCCGCGGCCAGGCCGAGCACCAGCATGTCGCCCTTGTTGACGTACTGGCCGCCGAGGACGGTGTCGCCGGTGGCCCAGCGGCCGGGGAAGTTCTGGGTCGGCGGGTCGCGCCAGAGCACCTCCTCCAGCGCGTCGGAGACGGTCAGCCGCCCGCCGGTCAGGGTGGCCCGGAAGCGGCGGTCGGTGAGCAGCAGCCGCAGGGTGTTGCCGATCCAGTTGATGCAGGTCTCGTTGCCAGCGACCATCATCACCACCAGGTGGTGCACCGCCTCCTCGTCGGTCAGCGCGGCCGGGTGGGCGAGCAGCCAGGAGGTGAGGTCGGCGCTGGGGGCGGTGCGGCGCTGCCGGACCAGTTCGACCAGGGTGTTCTGGAACTCCCCGGCGGCGCGCACCGATTCGGGCCCGCTGTCGACGAAGTGGCTGATCAGCTCGATCATCCGGGGTCCGCTGCCGGTGGGCAGGCCGACCAGCTGGGTGGAGACCAGCAGCGGCAGGGCGCGGGCGTACTGGCCGATCAGGTCGGCGGTGCCGTCCGGGCCCCAGCTGTCGATCAGGCCGTTGGCGGCGGCCTCGGTGGTCTCGCGCAGCTGCCGGTGGTCGATCTGGGCCAGGGTGTCCGAGACGGCGGCACGCAGCCGCTGGTGCTCGGCGCCGTCCAGGTTGAGCAGGGTGGGCCGCCAGGCGGTCATCGGCTGCAGCCGGGAGTCGGCGGCCAGCCGGCCCTCGGCGGGCACCCGCCACTGCCGCGAGTCCTTGGAGAACAGCGCCTCGTTGCGGGTGAGTTCGAGCAGTTCGGCGTAGCCGAGGACGAGCCAGGCCTCCACCCCGGGCTCCAGCTCGATCGGCGCGACCGGGCCGTAGCGCTCGCGCAGCCGGGCGTACAGGCCGTGCGGGTCGTCGGCGACGGCCTGCCCGTACAGCGGGGTGAGCGGGACGCCGACCGGCAGCCCGCCACCGGGCGGGGCGCCGTACGGAGCTCCGGTCCCGTACGGACCGCCGGTGCCGTACGGACCGCCGGCGCCGTGGGGCCCGCCGGTGCCGTGCGCGACCGGGCAGCCGGAGGGCCGCGGGGGCTCGGGGGCGGTCACGGCTGGAGCTCCAGCAGCGAGCTGCGGTGCAGGTGGTCGACGAAGTCGATCAGCAGGTCGTAGGAGGCCCGCCGGTCCCGGGCGTCGCAGTACAGGATCGGCACCTCCGGCAGCAGGTCCAGCGCGGAGCGCAGCTCCTCCTCCGGGTAACTCGGCGTGTCCGGGAAGGTGTTGACGGCCACCGCGAAGGGGATGCGCTGCTCCTCCAGCCGGCCGAGGACGTCGAAGCTCTCGTCCGGCCGGCGCAGGTCGACCATCGCGATGGCGCCGAGCGCGCCGCGCGACAGGTCGTCCCACAGCGGCCAGAAGCGCTGCTGCCCGGGCGTGCCGAACAGGTACAGCGCGAGCCGGGAGTTGAGCGTGATCCGGCCGAAGTCCAGCGCGACCGTGGTGGTGGTCTTGCCGCTGCGCCCGGTGAGGTCGTCCACGCCGCTGCTGGCGGCGGTCATGGTCTCCTCGGTGCGCAGCGGGGTGATCTCGCTGAGCGAGCCGACCAGGGTCGTCTTGCCGACCCCGAACGGGCCGGTGACCAGGATCTTCACCGCGCCCTGCACCGAGGACGGCAGGTACTGCGGTCCGGCCGGCACGTCGGCGGGGGCTTCAGCGGAGTTGGCGGAGGCCAACGAGCACCTCTTCCAGGAGGGTTGTGGGCAGGCGTTCGGCCTGCGGGACGGGCGGGAGCACCTGCACGGCGCCGAGGTCCCAGAGGTCGCCGACCAGCACCTTGACGACGCCGAGCGGCAGCCCCAGGTGGGCCGCCACCTCGGCGACGGACAGCAGGCTGTGGCAGAGCCCGAGGATGCGCCGGTGCTCCCGGTTGAGCAGGACGTGCTCGGGCAGTGCCGGGGGATCTGATAACGCGCTGACCAGGCTCTCGATCGCCAGGTCGGCGCGGGTGGGGCGGCTGCGCCCACCGGTGATGACGTAGGGCCGGACCGGCCCGTTCACCGGTGCCCCCCCGCCGCGTGGTCGACGCGCGGCGGGCTGGTGAGGTGGGTGCCGATCCGCTCGACCAGGACCTGCATCTGGTACGCGACCAGCCCGGCGTCGACCGCCTCGCTGGTCACCACGGCCAGGTGGGCGCCGGCCCCGGCGGCGACGACGAACAGGTAGCCGCCGCCGTACTCGATGATGATCTGGCGGGTGGCGCTGCCGGGGCCGCCGAAGCCCGTCGCGATGCCGCGGGCCAGCGACTGGAGCCCGGAGCAGGCGGCGGCGAGCCGTTCGGCGTCCTCCCGGGCGATGTCGGCGCTGCGGCCGATCTCCAGACCGTCGTTGGAGACGACGACGGCGTGCTGGACCTGCGGGACGGCGATGATGTCGGCGAGCAGCCAGCCGAGATCGGGGGTGGTGGTCATGGAACTCTCCGGGGCGATGGGGAAGTCGGGGGGAGGTCGGGGGAGCGGGACGGGAGCGGGCTCGGTGCGGGCCGGGCCGGCTCAGTGCGGGCCGGGCGGGCCCTGGGCCCGGGTGCGGGCGGCCGACCGGCCGCTGGCCGTCCCGGCCTGGAACATCGCCATGAACGCCTGGGCGTCCCGGGCCGAGCGGTACGGCGGCTCGGGCGCGGGTGGGGGAGCGGCGTGCTGGGCGGGTCGGTTCGCACGGTCGCGCCGGTGGCTCCGGCGGGGCAGCGGCGGAGGGGTGTCGGCCGCCGGGGCCCGGCTGGTGGGCGGGGCCTCCACCAGCGGGTGAACGGCGCCGGGGTGGTCGGGGCCGGCGAGCGGCCGGGGGTCGGGGGTGAACGCCCGGTCGTCCGGCCCGAGTCCGGGCACGGTGGGCGGCAGCGGCTCGGTGAGCAGGGCGTTCGGCAGCAGCAGGACCACGCGCACGCCGCCGTACGGGGAGGGCGCCGAGCTGAGGGTGACCCGGAACCCGTAGCTCTCGGCGAGCCGGCCGACGGCGGCCAGTCCCAGCTGGGGCACCTCGCCGAGCCGGGAGACCTCCAGGCTGCTGCCCCCGGCGAGGGCGGCGGCGGCCTTGGCGACGGCCTGTTCCGGCATGCCGACGCCGCCGTCGTCGATCTCGATGACCGCGCCGTTGTGCACCGGCATCAGGGTGACGAACACCTGGGTGCTGGGCGGGGAGTAGCGGGTCGCGTTGTCCAGCAGTTCGGCGATGGCGTGGATCAGCGCCTCGGCGGCCGCGCCGACCACCGCGGTCTCGATCCGGCTGCGGACGACCACCCGCTGGAACGGCAGGATCCGCGACTGGGCGCCGCGCACCACGTCCTCCAGCGACACCGGCTCCGGCCAGTGCCGCCCGGCCCGGGCGCCGCACAGCACGGCCAGGGTCTGGGCCAGCCGGGCCTGTTGGGCGGCGGCGTGGTCGGCCTTGAGCAGGCCCTCCAGCAGCGCCGGGTCGTCGTGGGTGCGCTCCATCTCGTCGAGCAGGGCCTGCTGGTCGTGGGCCATGACCAGGATCCGGCGGGCGACGCTGAGGAAGGCCCGCTGGCTGGAGGCGGTGAGCTCCTGCTCCTGCTGGACGGCGGCCAGGTCGGCGCCCCGGCGGGAGAGTTCGGCGGCCAGCTGCTCCTGGAGCCGGGCGAGCTCGCCCGCCAGCCGGTCGGCCCGGCCGCGCTGGGTGACGGACACGGCGCGGTACCGCGCGGCGGCCACGAGGGCGAGGACGGCGAGCACGCCGGTAGCCGTTGCGCACCACTGAGTCATCGTCACGCCGCGAATTCTAGGGCGATGATCCTACGAAGGTGTGAACGGATCTCGCCATGTGACTGGATCTCGTCAATATCGAGTCAATACGCCGCCGTTCCCGCGTCGTTCGACCGCGATCGCGGGGCCCTGACAAGCCGTCCGATCGTTCGTCCAGGGTCTTTCGACCCCCCTCGATGTGGCGCGTGGTGGCCGGTTCGCGTCCCGTGATGTGTGGGGCCCGTGTGCACGGTGTCGCCGAACCGGCGTCATCAGGTGCAGGAGCGCGCGCCGTCAGGTGCCGGGCCTCGGGTGCCGGGTGCCGGGTGCCGGGCCTCGTGCGTCAGGCCTCGGGCGGCATCCGGTGCAGGAGCAGCAGCGCCACGTCGTCCGGCCGGGAGCGGCGCTCGGTCACGTTCAGGGTGAGCAGGTCGGCCAGCCGCTCCAGCGCGGGGGCCGCGCCGATCCGCTCCGGGCCGGTCTGCCGGGCCCACAGCTCCAGCCCGCCGATCATCCGGTGCACCGACTCGTCGTAGTCCTCCTCCCGGTCCTCGACCAGCCCGTCCGTGTAGACCAGCAGGGTCTCGCCGCCCGTCAGCCGGCCGGTGGCCAGCGGGTACGGCTGCCCCGGGTCCACGCCCAGCGGCGGGCCGCCCGGCAGCTCCAGCTCGACGGCCGTGGCGTCGGCGGCGATCCGTACCGGTGCCGGGTGGCCGGCCCGGGCCGCGGTCAGGCTACCGTCGGCCGGGTCCAGGGTCAGGTAGAGGCAGGTCGCGAACAGCTCGGTGTCCAGCTCGGACAGCAGCCGGCTGGTCCGGGCCAGGGTCGCCGCCGGGTCGTGCCCGTCCGTGGCGTACGCCCGCAGGCCGCTGCGCAGCTGGCCCATCACGGCGGTCGCCTCGGCGTTGTGGCCCTGCACGTCGCCGATGACCAGCCCGATCCGGCCGTCCGGCAGTTTCAGCAGGTCGTACCAGTCGCCGCCGATCTGCATGCCCTCGGTGCTCGGCAGGTAGCGGGCGGCGCTGGCGATCCCCGGCAGCCGGGGCAGGGTGCGCGGGAGCATCGCGCGCTGGAGTTCACCGGCCCGGTGGTGGTGGGTGTCGTACAGCCGGGCCCGCTCCAGGGACTGCGCGAGGATGCCGGCGAAGGTCGAGTACAGGGTGCGGTCCGCGCGGCCGAACGCGCGCTCGGTGGCGAAGGTGATCAGGCAGGAGCCGACCTGCCGGCCGGAGGCGACCAGCGGCAGCACCGCCCAGGCGGCCGGGGCGTCCGGCCGCACCGGTCCGCCACCGGGCTGGCTGAACAGCGGGGCCGAGCGGGCCAGCGAGTGCTGCATCACCTGCTCGGAGAGGTCCGCCAGCCGGGTCAGCTCAGCCCGGCGCGGTCCGCCGTACACGGTGTGCGAGACCGGCAGCAGCCGGCCCTCGTCCACCAGGTCCAGCACGATGCTGGCGGCGCCGAGCGCCGGCCGGGCCACGTCGGTGACGGCGGCGGTGACGTCCCGGACGGTCACCGCCCGGGACAGCGCCCGGGTCAGCGACAGCAGCAGCGCCGTCCGGGCCCCGGCCGGGTCGTGCGGCGGCTCGGCGTCCCGCGCCCGGCGGTGCTCCACGTCGGCGATCAGCCCGGCCATGCGCACCGGGCGGCCGTGCACGTCCAGCATCACCTCGCCGGACTCCTCGACCCGCGCGACCTTCCCGCCCCGGCGCAGCATCCGGTAGCCGATCCGGTAGCGGCCCCCGCTCGCCAGCGCCTCCGCCAGGGCCGCCTGGACGTCCGGCAGGTCCTCGGGGTGGACGATCCGCTCCAGCTCCGGGGCGGTCCCGTCCGGGTCGACGGGCCGGCCGGCCACCGCGAAGGCGGCCGCGTCCCAGTAGCTCTCCCCGGTGACCAGGTCGCGCTCGAAGGCGCCGTGCCCGGCGGCCCGCACCGCGAGCGACAGCAGCGGGTGGGCCAGGGCGGCGTCCGGGGCGGTCGGGGCGGTCGGGGGCCGCTCCGCGGTGCGGTTTCCGGTGCGGTCGCCGGTGTGGTCGAGGACGTGGTCCAGCAGGTGGTGCAGCCGGTGGGCGCAGGCCCCGGCGATCGTCTCCAGCACGTCCAGGTCGCGCCCCGGGACGGTGCCCCGGTGCGCCAGGGCGAGGGCCAGCACGCCGATCGGCCGCTCGTCCACCACCAGCGGCAGGCTGACCACGGCGACCATCCCGGTGCCCATGCCGGCGTTCCGGTTCGGGTAGTCGACGCTGGTGTGCTCCGGGCTGAGCAGGTACGGGCGGCGCAGCCGCAGCGCCATCGCGGCGGGCAGCTCGCCGGCCGGGTCGACCAGGCCGTAGCGCTCGTGCGCCCAGTCCGGCAGCCCGTGCGAGGCGGTCAGCCGGAGCATCCCGGCGGGGTCCAGCAGGTACAGCGCGGAGCCCTCGCCGGTGATCCAGTTCGGGCCCTCGGCGAGGACGGTGCCGAGCAGCTCGGCGGCGCTGGTGCAGCCGAGCAGCAGGCGCACGCAGCGCATCGGACTACGAACGGGAGAGGACACCAAATCTTCATACCCCATTTCCGTGGTCCGCGGTCGCTCTCAGCCGCCGCACCAGGACCAGGGTCCGGTCGTCCGCGACGTCCTGTGCCACCGCCTCCACCAGCCGGCCCGCCGCCCCCCGGACCGCCTGCCGCTGCGGCGGATTGGTGCGCACCTCCGGCTCGGCCGCCGCCAACAGCCGGCCCACCCCCTCGTCCAGGTCCCGGCCCGGCACCTCCACCAGGCCGTCGCTGAACAGCAGCAGCGAATCCCCGTACGCCAGCCGCCCCGACGCCCCCGGGTACGGCGCCCCCGGCACCAGCCCCAGCGCCGGACCGCCGTGCTCCGACGGCACCCAGCCCGACCGGCGGCAGAACCGCACGGGCGGCGGGTGGCCCGCGTTGAACAGGCGGTAGCGGCCCGTCGCCGGGTGCAGCGCCAGGTGCACGGCCGTGGCGAAGTCGTCCTCCCAGCCCATCCGCACCAGGTGGTCGTTGGCCGCCGGCAGGAACGCCTCCGGCGGCACCCGGCCCAGCAGCATCGCGAACGCCCCCGACAGGTGCGTCGACCGGGCCGCCGCCCGACTGCCCTTGCCCGACACGTCCACCAGGACCAGCTCCAGCAGGTCCTCCTCCGGCCGGTGGGCGCACAGCAGGAAGTCCCCGGAGAACGACGTGCCGCCCGCCGGGGCCAGCGCACTGTCGAAGTGCCAGTCCAGCAGCCGCTCCGGCAGCCGGGCCAGGGCCCGGTTGTGCTCCGCCAGCTCCAGCAGCATCGAATCGCCCTGGGTGCCGCGCAGTCCCAGCCGGTCCCGGAACCGGTTCGCGGTCAGCACCGTCGCCCCCGTCGCCGCCACCACCAGCGTCACCCCCAGCCGCACCCCGTGCGGGTCCTGCACCACCGCCCCCAGCAGACCGCCCGCCAGCGCCGCGCACACCAGCACCCGCAACTGCCCGCGCCGCAGCACCAACCCGCCACCCACCACCGGCAGCACCAGCGCCGACGGCGGCCACCCGTACGGCAACAGGACCGGCAGCACCCCCAGCACCACCGTCACCCCGAGCAGCACCCCCAGCGCCACCCGCCCGGCCCGGACGTCCCCGTCCAGCACCCGGCCGTACCACCGCCGCACCCTCGCTATCAGTGCGGGCACCCGGAACCTCCGCGAAGGCGTGGGCGGTCCCCTGTCGTGACCACCAGTCAGCCCGGCCACACTAACCCCTCCCCTCCCACCCCCCTCAGCGCAGTTCCCACTCCCACCCGCCCCCGCCCGCCGCCCCGCAACCCTCCTCCCCCCGAGGCGCCCACTGCTGCGCTCCACCCGTCTCCACCAAGCCCGTTCCGGCCCCACACGCACCAGAAGTCGGCCCGCCCGACTTCCGGTGCGCACCTGAGCGCCGGCCGCCGACACTGCTGCGGTTCCTTACGGCGATGCCCTCGCCCCAGCGGCTCGACAACCAGGCAACCCGCTGTCGCCAGAAGTCGGCCCGCCCGACTTCTGGCGCGCCGCTTCTTGCCGCCGCCTCTCGGCTGCCCGTCACCCGGCAAGCCCGCAGCTCCGTGCTCCCTCCGCCGCTTCCTGCGCACAGCCCCCGCCTGTGGGAGAGACCGGCCTCCTCGCCGAGGCGCCCGCCTGATCCTGCCGATCGGTAGAGCCGCGCCCTTCGGCTGCCCCGGTCGTCCCCGCCGGGCTCCTTCTCGACCGGCCTCGCACGAGAAGTCGATGGGGCCGACTTCTGGTGCGCCCACCAATGCCGCCGCGCTTCTCCGCCCCCGAGGCCCGCGGCCGGTCGCCCTGTAGGCCCCTTGCCTACGTGGTGCTGCGCAGGAAGTCGGCCAGTCTCCCCCGGCCGCGCCGGCCCAGCGGGCAACCTCGCCTCGCCAGGAGTCGGCCAGGTCGACTTCCTGTGCGCTTCCCCGGCCCAGCTGGCAGCCTCGCGCCACTGGAAGTCGGCCGGCTCGACTTCCAATGCGTGGCCCAGGCTCTGCCCTGGGGGCTTCTGCGGTGGGGTTCCGTGGGAGCGGCGAGCGCGGGAAGTCGGCCTGCCCGACTTCTGGTGCGCCCGCCGACGCCGCCGCGTTCCTCTGTGGCCCGAGGTGCGTGTGCCGGTCGCCCGGTAGGCCCCCTGCCTACGTGGTGTTGCGCAGGAAGTCGGCCAGGTCGACTTCCTGCGCACTACTCCGGCCCCGCGGGTTGGTCGATGGGCTGGCGGCCGTTGCCCGCTCAGGTCGACCGATCAGCAGCCCGCGCCACTGGAAGTCGGCCGGGCCGACTTCCTGCGCGCGGTCCGGGCTCCGCTCCGGTGGGCTTCTGCGGTGCGGTTTCGCGGGGTTGCGGTCGCGAGAAGTCGGCCGACCGGCAGCCCCGCCGCACCAGAAGTCGGTTGGGCCGACTTCCTGCGCCGCTCAGGTGCTGTGCGGGTGGGGGTGGGCCCGGGGTGGTCAGGCGGGGGTGGCGGTGCCGGGCCAGGTGTGGAGGGCGGTGGTGAGGGTGGTGATGAGGCGGTCGTGGGTGGTGGTGAGGTCCTCGGCGAGTTGGAAGGCGCCGGCGATGGAGAGGGAGGCGAAGCCGTGGGCGAGGGAGCGGACGGTGCGGGCGGCGTGGATGGCTTCGGGGCCGTCGAGGCCGTAGCCGCGGAGGACGGCGATGATGACGCCGACGAGCCGGGTGGCGGCGCGGGTGAGGTCGTCGTCGGGCTGGGGTGCCTGGGGGAGGGCGGCGTAGCGGTGGGGGTGCGCGGTGGCGTAGGCCTGGTAGGCGCGTAGGACGGCGGTGACGGCGTCGTCCCCGCTGCGGCCGACGGCGGCGTCCGCGAGCCGGTCGGCGAGCTCCTCGGTGACCCGGACGGCGATGAGGCGCCGTAGTTCGCCGAGTCCGCCGCTGACGTGCTTGTACAGCGAGGGGGTGGCGACGCCGGCCCGGGTGGCGACGGAGGCGAGGGTGAGGGCTTCACCGCCCTGGTCGTCGATGAGGGCGAGGGCGTGGTCGACGACCTGGTCGGGGGTCAGTCCTACGCGGGGCATGGCTTCGTTTCTCCGTACGGGCGGGGGTTCAGGCGAGTTCGGCGAGGAAGGGCAACAGGGCGTCGGCGACGGCCTGCGGGTTGTCGGCCATCGGGTAGTGCCCGGACCCTTCGATCATCACCTTGCGGGCGCCGAGCTTCTCGGCCTGGAGGTCGGCGACGGCCTCGGGCTTCGGGAAGTCGGGGTCCTTGCTGCCCATGAGGACGAGGGCCGGGCAGCGGACGGCCGCGCACCAGCCGACGGGTGCGGAGTCGCCGGTGACGTGGCCGCGGGTGGCGGTCCGCCGGCCGGGGGTGCGCAGGGCGGCGACGAGTCCGTCGACGTAGCCGTCGAGGTCGGCGGGGCGGGGGCCGGGGTAGGCCATCTTGCGCAGGTAGAAGCCCCAGACGCCGGGCCACCGGACCATGGCGGCGCCCATGACGACCATGACGCCCTGCATGAGGGCGTTGGCCCGGTGTTCGACGAAGGCGTCGATCAGGGCGATCCCGGCGACCCGCTGGGGTGCGTCGCCGGCGACCTTGACGACCGTCGCCCCGGTGTAGGACTGCCCGACCAGGACGGCCCGTTCGATGCCGAGGTGGTCGAGCAGGGCGAGGACGTCGGTGGCGACGGCGGCGGGGCCGTAGTCGTCCCAGACGATCGAGGAGTCGCCGAAGCCGCGCAGGTCCATGGTGACGACCCGGTGGCCGGCGGCGGTGAGCAGCGGGTGCAGGTGCCGGTAGGCGCGGCGGGAGTCGAGCATTCCGGGGAGCAGGACGACGGGGGTGCCGTCGCCCTGCCGGGTGTCGTCGTAGGCGAGGCGGCCGCCGGGGACGTCGAGGTACTGGGTGCTCGGGGTGCTGGTGCCGTTCATGGTGGCCTCCGCCGACTCGCTCGTTTCTGCCTGTAGCCATAAAGCTAAGGCTAATAGCCTTAGCCGTCAAGCGTCCGGCCGGTACCGGGGGCGCCCTTCCGTTCACGCCCCCTCGACCCGGAAGGGGTCGTGCTCGCTGAGCAGCTTCTCCAGCCGGGCCTGGTCGACCCGGGCGACGGTGTCCGAGGACTCCTGCCGGTCCCGGACCACCTTGGCCAGCGTGAACGAGGAGGTGACGGTGTAGAGGAGGCCGATCCCGAGGAAGGCCCGGGTCCAGCCGCCGACCGGCAGGTAGGCGATCCCGGCGGCGAGGGCGGTGCCGGAGAGGGCGAAGGAGAGGACGGCCTGGACGAAGTACGCGGCCGTGGTCCGTGACTGCATCGGTGTGCTCATGGCGCCAGGATGCGGCGGGGCGGCCGGGTCGCACATGAGTAGGAGTACTCAGATGGACCGGGTGGCTGAGGGGTCGTTCGTTGACGTCCGATCACCTGTTCCCCAGCGGCCCCGAGCGGATGGCTTGGAATCGGAGCGTCCTAGGATTAACGTCTGATAACGCAGCGCGGTCGTCAATGCCGTACCCAGACGGCACCGTGCGCCGTCGCCTAATCCCACCGACCGGCCTCCGGGCAGGTCAGGGAGCCGGGGAACCACGTTCCTTGGGGTGAATCGGCGGGGCTCCGGCCCGGCCGTAGGAGACCTTCCTGCTCCGAACCCGTCAGCTAACCCGGTAGGCGCGAAGGAAGGAAAGGAGCGCGCCTCCGTGGCGTCGACGCACACCCCGGCACACCCGGCCGGCCCCGCAGCCGGTACCCGGCTCCTCGACCACCCCGGCCCGCACGGCGCCGAGCCCCGCGACGGCGGGTCCGCCGGACCGGCCGAGCCGTTCGCCCCGGAGGCCGAGGCCAACCGCCACCGGATGCCGCGTCAGACCCGCGGCGCCTCCCCGCTGCTCGGCGTCACCGCCGTCGCCGCCACCCTGGGCGCCACCGGCTTCGCCTCCGCGACCCCGGCCGCCGCGCCCGCCGTCGAGGCCCCGGACGAGACGGTCGCCCTGGCCGCCGACCCAGGCCTCGCGCTCGCCGCCCGGATCCAGCAGCAGGCCGACAGCCAGCGCACCGCCGCCGAGGAGGGCGCCCGGGTCCAGGCCGCCCAGGAGGCCGAGGCCAAGGCCGCCGCCAAGGAGGCGGAGGCCAAGCGTGCCGCCGAGGAGGCCGAGCGGGCCAAGGCCGCCGCGCTCACCCTGCCGGTGAAGGACTACGACCTCTCCGCCCACTACGGCCAGAGCGCCCGCTACTGGGCCCACCTGCACACCGGCCTGGACTTCGCGGCCGACACCGGCACCGCGGTCTACGCCGTCGGCCAGGGCACCGTCACCTCGGCCGGCTGGTCCGGCTCGTACGGCTACCGGATCGTCGAGACCCTGCCCGACGGCACCGAGATCTGGTACTGCCACCTCTCCTCGATCATCAAGGGCTCCGGCAAGGTCACCGCCGGCCAGCAGATCGGCAAGGTCGGCGCGACCGGCAACGTCACCGGCCCGCACCTGCACCTGGAGGTCCGCCCCGGCGGCGGCGCCCCGGTCGACCCGGAGACCTGGCTCCAGCAGCGCGGCCTCACCCCGTAGGACCGACGGACGTGGGGGGGGGCCCCGCGGCGCCCCCCCCGCGGCCCCCCCCCCCCGGCCCCGCCCGCGGCCCCGCCCGCGGGGGCGCCCCCCCCCCCCCCCGCCCCCCCGGCCCCCCCCCCGCCCCCCCCCGCCC
>NZ_JBHZCY010000190.1:0-12437 GCF_042786665.1 Kitasatospora sp. NPDC059146
CGAGAGATCTACCGAGTCCTGACCACGCCCAGCACACCGAGCACCACCACCGAGCAGCTCACCATCGCTGCTTGACATCCATAAGAGCATCCGCCCGACGCCGAGGCCGTCGCCGGGCAGTTCGGTGTAGCGGGTGTTCCGGCCGTCGTCCGGGCGGATGCGGGCGACGCGAAGCGTGTTCATCAGGCTCCGTGAGACGTAGAACTCCTGTTCGGCCTCCCAGTCGGGCCGGAAGTGAGGTACAGGGGGCCGGGGACCCTGCTCCAGCCGGACCACCGGTTGGAGTTCCGGTCCAAGAGGAGGTTGTAGTAGGCGTGGCCGTCGTCGCCGACGCGGAACATGACCAGGCGCTGGGCGCGGGCGTCCACGTCGCCGACCGCCAGCGTGGGCGGGAGGCGGGTGCGGGCGTTGCCCGGCATCTGCCGCCGGGCGCCGTGCCGCCACCAGATCCGGTCGTCCTCGCCGCGGGTGGCCTCGTAGGTCCCGTTGTCGTGCCAGATAGCCGTCATGGCCGACGGGGACCGCGCGGGGCCGCCCTCGTTGATCCAGCCGCCTTCGGTCGCGGCTACGGCGGGTGAGGCCGAGAGTCCAACCGCCAGGCCGAGTCCGGCCAACACCACTCCCGCCACGCGGGGTGCGCGAGCGACTGCGGCGCGGAGGACGGGCATGCGTTGTGATCCCGCACGCTGGCGCCGCCGGAGGCGTGCGGCGGTGCCGTGAGCGCACGGAGGCCTGCCTGCGGATGCACACGACCGACCGGTCGGCCCGCCGGTCGGCTCCCGGGGTGTGGCTACCCGGCCGCGGCCAGGTGGGTGCCGAAGAAGTCGGCCAGTTTCGCGATGGCGGGGGCGACGTACCGCTCCTTGTCGTAGAGGTCGACGTGTGCGGCGCCGTCGATCCAGTGCAGTCCCTTGGGGCCGGTCGAGCGCTGGATCGCCCGTACGCTCATCCAGGCGTGTGAACGGTCAGCGATTTCAGATGCAGGCCGAGGCCCTGACGTGGTCGACCGGCACCGCCGGCCGCAGGCAGTGCCGACCGCTGGGCGGCGCGAGTCCGCTGTCGGTGTTCGAAGCGGTGGAGTCCAAGGCCCTGCTGCCGTTGCCGGACAAGCCGTTCGTGCTGGCCCGCTGGTCCACAGCCGCAGTGGGCCCTGACATCCACATCAAGGTCGGCCGCACCCTCTACTCGGTGCCATGGAAGCTGATCGGCCGCAAGGTCGACGTCCGCTCCACCGCCACTATGGTCCAGGTCTTCCATGAGGGCGAGCTGGTCAAGACCCACGCCGCACTCGACCAGGGCAAGCGCACGGACAAGAACGGCTACCCGCCGGAGAAGATCGCCTTCCAGATGAAGACGCCGATCTGGTGCCGAAGCCAGTCCTCCGAGGTCGGCGACGCCTGCCGGGAGGTGAGCGACCAGCTGCTGGAGGTCAACGCGCTCTACCGGCTCCGCGCTGCCCAGGGGATCCTCGGGCTGCGGAAGAGTACGGCGACCAGCGGCTGGAGGCGGCCTGCACCAAGGCCATCGCGGTCGGTGACCCGTCCTACCGCACCATCAAGGGCATCCTGATCGCGGGCACCGAGACCGACCCCGAGCCGGAGACCGGCGACGCCGGGGCCGCGGCCTTCCTCCACGGCCCCGAGGGACTGTTCGCCACGAGCATCCCCACCCAGACCTCCGGCGAGCCTGAGGGCACCCCGGGCCACGCTGACGCCGACGACGCCGAGGAGGCCGCTCGATGAGCGTGATGGACACCGCCCTGCGTGAGTCGCTCAAGGCCCTTCGGCTGTCGGGAATGCTGGAGACCCTGGATGCGCGGCTGATCCAGGCCCAGGGTGGTGAACTCGGCCACTTGGACTTCCTTCAGGTCCTCTGCCAGGACGAGATCACCCGTCGCGAGACGGTCGCTTTCCAACGGCGCTTGCAGAAGGCGAAGTTTGAGCAGCAGGTCACTCTGGAGGAGTTCGACTTCGCCGCTTCCCCGAAGCTGCCCGCGGCCCAGATCCGCGACTTGGCCGCTCTGCGCTGGCTCCACGCAGGCGAGTCGGTGATCCTCTTCGGCCCGGTGGGCGTCGGTAAGACACACGTCGCCCAGGCCCTCGGTCACCTCGCTGTCCGACAGGGCGCGAACGTCCGCTTCACGAAGATCAGCCGGGTCCTGGCCGAGCTCGCCGGCGGCCACGCGGACCGCACCTGGGACAAGCGCATGCGAGAGCTGATCCGACCCGACGTCCTCATCCTGGACGACTTCGCCATGCGGCAGCTGAGCGCGGCCCAGGCCGACGACCTCTACGAGCTGGTCTCCGAGCGGCAGGGGCGCTCGCTGATCATCACCAGCAACCGGGCCCCCAGCGACTGGTATCCCCTCTTCCCCAACCCCGTCGTCGCCGAGTCGCTGCTGGACCGGCTGATCAACACCAGCCACCAGGTCATCATGAACGGCCCCAGCTACCGGCCCAACAAGCGCCCGAGGAATCCCGCCGAGAAGCCTCAGACACTCTGACCGGCGCCACGGAGTGCTCAGCTGACCGCTGCCCGCAGCCCCGCGTTCCGGCCCCGCCGGCCCACGTGGATGATGGTGCGGTGACGAACATCAGCGACGCCCAGGTGAAGGTCCACTTCCGGATGGAGGTCGACGAGGACGGCTGGCCGCCGGCAAGCGTCGAGAGCCTGTGGGCAGTGGACCTTGGCGACGGAACGGTGCGTCTCGACAACACCCCCTGGTTCGTCCGCGGCGTCGCGAGCGGCGACGTCATCCGCGTGAGCGTCGATGATGACGGCCTGCGCTGGGCAACGGAGACCGTTCATGCCTCGGAGAACTGCACCATCCGGTTGATCGTGCTCGAGGGCGGCGGCTCTGCCGCTGCCCGGCAGACCGTGCTGGAGACCTTCCACCAGTTCGGCGCCACCGGCGAGGGCATCGAGCAGTTCCGGATGGTCGCGCTGAAGATCCCGCCGGAAGCGGACATCCAGCGGATCCGAACGCTGTTGGAACACGGCGAGGCGCAGGGTCGGTGGCACTGGGAAGAAGGATGTGTCACTGCCGCATGGGAAGCCAGTGCAGGCGCGGAGGACGACTGAGCGCCTCCGGGACCGCCTTCAGATCACCGGCCAGACGCGAGAGGGTGGGGAATTGTCTGGCGTTTGACCTGGGGAATTGGCTGACCGTCGACACCTCGACGCCTATCCCGACGGCTATCCCCGGCTACGGATCCCTGTCGGCAAGACCTACACCGAACGCATGATCCCGCTGCACCCGCAGGCCGCCGACGCACTGCGGAGCCTGATCGAGACCGCCAAGGCCGGCAACGCCGCCGCCCGCCACGACCCGTGGGCCCAGCGGCCGGTCCGCTACGTGTTCATGCGCCGAGGCAAGCCGATGGGCAGGTTCTTCCTCTTCGACGACGCCCTGGAGATCGCCTGCCGCAAGGCCGGGCTCCTCGACGGCGACGGAAACCACACAGTCACCGCGCACAGGTTCCGGCATTCCGTCGGCACCCAGCTCGCCGAGGGCGGTGCCCAGATCCAGACCATCATGGCCATCCTGGGCCACCGCAGCGCGCAGATGTCAGCAACCTACTCGCACATCAGCGACCCCGTGCTCAAAGAGCAGTACGAAAAGGTCATCGCCGCCGGCGGACGCATCGCTGGCCCGGCCGCCGAGGCACTCCTGGCCAACCAGCTCGGCGAGGAAACCGTCCACTGGCTGAAGACCAACTTCTTCAAGTCCGAACTCGAACTCGGCCACTGCCTGCGCACCCCGGCCGAAGGACCGTGCGAATGCGACCTCTACCTACGGTGCTCGAAGTTCTTCACCACCAGCGAGTACGTTCCGCGACTGAGGGAGCGGCTGGTCCGCGAGCACGAGCTGGTCCAGGACGCGGTCGAACGCGGCTGGCCTCGTGAGGTCGAACGGCACACCGCGACCTCCAGCCGGATCTGCGAACCTCTCGCGGAACTCGGCGAGTCCACTGCCTCAGGCACGCTCGGGGATGCGTGATCTCCTCTTCAGGCCGGTTCATTGATGCCCGTCCCGTCGCGACGAGGTCAGGAGCCCACGGGGGTGCCGTCCGGCTTCCGCCCGAAGGCAGATGCGAGGACGTCGGGGAGGTCGGCCGCTGGGACAGCGGTGCGCACCTCCGCCAGGACACGGGGGAAGTCGTCATCATCGATGGCACCCAGGTACTCCTGGCGCAGCTTGTGGATGATCTCGACAAGCTCGGGCCGCAACCGCATCCAGGCGCGAGACGTTCGGATCTCCTCCTCGACCTGATCCATGAACCAGCGCATGACCACGTACGGGATGTCCAGGTGCCCGCTCTGGGGATCGAAGCACAGCGCTGGCTCCCGCACCGGGTCCTCATCGGGGACGACGGCGGTCACAAGAGCTCGTTGATCGGCGACAAGGTGCAGTTCCAGATACCAGGCGTCGTCCGGGACGGAGTACATCACGGTGATCGCGTAGTCGCCGTCGGGGTGCGGGAAGGGCATGGCCGCATGCTGCCACAGCCGTCAGGCGGGCGGTCGGCGTGGAGGGTGGCCAGCGCGTCGAGCTCGGCGAGCAGGCTGTCGTACGGCGCGTCGAGGTCCAGGGCGGCGGCCCGCAGGCGCAGGGCGAGGGGTGCGAAATCGGGGGCCGTGGTGAGGAGTTCGGCTGCGTCCCGGGCCGCTGCGACGGCTGCCGCGGTGGGGCGGTCGCCCACGCCCACGCCGAGTCGGGCCGCCAGGAAGTCGATCCGTTGCCGGGCCGGCCGGTCGCGGTCGGCCGTCGCGTCCAGCTCGTCCGCCGCCGTGTGCTCGCCCGCCAGCAGCCCCGTCAGGGCCTCGGTCAGTCGGCGGCCGGTGCCGCCGGTGGCCAGCACCACGAGACCGCTCGCCGAGGCCCGCCAGGAGGAGCGGTTGGCGAGGTCGACGGTGCCCGCCAGCAGGAGGTCCTCCGCCTCGGGGTACCAGGGCGCCCAGGAGACCAGCCGGTCGAGCGCGGCCTGGGCGGTCTCCGGGTCGTCACCGCCCGCCACCCGGCTCACCAGGGCGGCGTAGCGGGGGCGGTCGGCGGCAGGCAGGTCCAGCGGGCGGGTGCGCAGCACCGCGGTCCGGGTGACGGGCGGGCCCGCCGCGGCCCCGTCGAGCATCCGCCAGGCCGCGGGCGCGGGGAGCAGCTTGACGGCGGCGGCCACGGCGGCCGCCCGTACGTCGCGGTGCTGTTCGGGCCGGTCGTGCACCTCGGTGAGGAGCGTGAGCGCGGTCTCCAACGGTAGCAGGCGGGCGACCAGGCGGACCAGTTCCTTGCGGCTGGTGACCTTCGCCCCGCCGCCGGCGGCCGTCCCGGCGCTGTCGGCTGTCCCGGCGCTGCCGGCCGGTCCGGGCAGCAGCGCCTCCCGCAGCACGGGTGCCAGTCGCGAGGGCGCGACGAAGCCGGCGGCCCGCCCGGCCGCGTACAGGGCCACCCGGGCCCGGTCGTCGCCCGCGTGGGCCAGCAGCAACGGCAGTGCCTCGGCGGGCCGGTCCGTCCGGACCAGGGCCCCGAGCGCGGCCTCGGCGAGCACCGTGTCCGGGGACTCGGCGTACCGGTGGACGGTGGCGAAACCGAGTTCGGGGATCGCCGCCAGGGTGCGCAGGTGCCCGGCCCGGGTGTGCACGGGCAGCGAGGCGTCGTCCGCCGCCCCGGCCAACAGGCGCGCGGCGGCCGCGCGTTGCCGGGGCGCCCAGCACTCGATCCCGTCGGTCGGCGGCAGCCAGCGGGACCCCGCCGCCAGGAAGCGCCCGTACGGCGGGGTGGCGCCGAGCACGGTGTCGAGCAGGTCGGTGCGCTGTCGGGCCAGCACGACGAGCACCTGTGGCAGGACGGCGGCCGAGGGCTCCAGGTCCAGGACCCGGGCCACCCGCTCGCCCCGGGTCGCCGGGTCGGCGAGCCAGTGGCCGACGGCCTGCCGGACGGTCGCGTTGTCGCCGAACTGGACGGCCTCCCACAGGAGTTCCTGCAGTTCGGGCAGGCGGTGGGCGCGTCGGCCCAGGGCCCCGGCCAGGGCGAAGGTCAGGGTGTGGTCGACCTTGTCCGCGCCGGCCGTCAGCCACGGCCGCAGCGCCTCGAAGACCTGGACCTCCTGGCCGCGCCGCAGCGTGGTGTCCAGCCGGCCCAGCGGAATACTGCCGAGCGCCCCGGAGAGCTGCCGCAGGGCGGCCAGGGCCCAGCCCAGCAGGGCCTGTTCGCCGCTCGTGGCGTGCTCGCGCAGCACCCCGAGGGCGAGCTCGGAGAGTGCCTGGCGGGTGTGCCAGGAGGTGTCCCGGGCCTCGACGGCGTCGGTGACGATCCGGGTGAGGGCGTCGGCCGCCGCGCCGGTGAGGAGCGCGGGCGGGACGGCCGCCAGCGCGACCAGGTCGGGGGAGCGGACCGGGTCCTGCTCGTTGCGCAGCCGCGCCAGCTCGGCGAGCAGCTCCCCGACCGCCGCCGCGTCGCCCGAGCGGGCCGCGTTGCGCACCAGCAGCGGGTAGGCCAGCGCCCGGTCCTCCGCGGCGGGCCGGCGGGTGGCCGCGAGCAGCCGCGGCCGGGTCTCGGCCACCGGCAGGTGGGCGACGTGGGCCAGCACGACGGACCACGCGGCGCCGCGCTCGGCGGCCTGTTCGGCCATCCGCCGGGCCTCGGCCTGCGCCCGACGGCGGGGCAGCGCGTCGAGCACGGCCTCGGACAGGTCGTGGTGGCCCTGGTCCCGGTCGGCGGTGGCGTGGTCGTAGAACGCCTCGCGGCGGGACGGCGGCAGGGCGCGCAGCAGCCGGGCGAGCCACATCGGGGCGGTGCTCCAGGCCCGGGCCAGGTCCGCCAGCTCGGGCGTGTCGAGCCGGGCGGCCCGGGTCAGCGCGCTGCGGGAGATCGACGCGGTGGCGGCCCGCTCGGGCACGGTGACCAGCCGGATGGTCCGGCCGGGCGCGGCGGTCAGCAGCCGGCCCAGGCACTGCTGCATCGGCTGTGGCAGGCGGGTGGGGCAGTGGCGTTCCAGCAGGTCCAGCACCCGCTCCGGCCGGTTCCCGGCCACGGCTGCCAGGGCGTCCCCGTTGCGGTACCACCAGGCGGTACGGGCCGACTCGGGCAACTCGGCGAGCTGCCGGGCCAGTTCGTCCAGCAGCAGGTCGGGGTGGCGGCGGGCCAGCTGGTGCCAGTTGGTGAAGGCCGGGAACAGTCCGGGCAGGAGCTCGGCCACGGTGCCGGGCCCGCAGCCGGGCAGCAGCCTGGCGGCCGCCGCGTCCCCCAGGACTGCCGGAAGGAGTCCAGCAGCCGTTCCGCCAGCTCGGTGCGGCCGCGGGACACGATGTGGGCGGTGAGCCGGTGGCGCAGCACGGCCGGCGCGTCGGCCAGCGCCGCGGCCAGCGCCTCGTCCGGGACGGGCAGGTGGAGCGCGGCTTTCAAGGCCTGGCGGCTGACGGCCGGGTCGGGATCGGTGAGCCGGGCGGCGACGAAGGCGGCGTCCTCGGCGATCGTGGCGGCGACTCCGGCCAGTCCTCGACCGTAGGCGCCGCGTGTGTCCAACTCGGCCAGCAGCGGGCGGAGTTGCTCCGGATAGTTGCGGTGGCGCAGCTCCCTGGTCCAGGCGGCGAGCCGCCGCATCCGGGCCGGGTGGGCGAGCGGATCGAGCTCGGCGAGGAGGTGGTCGACGGTTTCGGCGGGAGTCTGCGGTGCGCTGGACATGCCGGTCATTCAACCTGCCCGCCGCCCCTGCCGTCGCACGGTTTTCGGGTGCGGCGGGTGCGGCGGGCGGGACGGGGGCTGGCAGGCGGGCAGGCGGGCGGGGCGGGGGCTGGTGGGGCCGGGTGCGGGACGGGCTCAGGTGGTCGACGGGGTCAGTGCGCCGGGCGGCGGGCGAAGACCTGGTGGTCCGCGGGTGCGGGCGGGCTGCTCGGGCCCGCCACCAGGTTGCGGCTGGTGGACTCGAACAGGACGGTGCCGCCGTGCGCGTCCACGTGCGGGGTGGTGGAGTCGCCGTTGCCGAGTGAGCCGTCCGCGGCGTCGGAGACCCGCTCGACGCGGCCGGTGCGCAGGTCGTAGCGGTACACGTCCCAGTGCTCGTGCTGTGCGCCGGGCACCAGGTTGGTGGCGGAGGAGTCGAAGTACGCCCAGTGGTCGTCGCCGGTCACCTGGGCGCTGTCGGAGGTGGCGGTCGAGACCGTGCCGGGCAGGCCGGCGGTGAGGGGGATGAGGACGCCCGTGTGGAGGTCCCGGGCGAAGAGCTGGTCCTGGTACCGGTCGCCGCCGGGGGCGCCGACGGGGACGGTCAGGCCGTAGACGGCGTACCGCCCGCTCGGGCTGAGCGTCGCGTCCAGGGTCGCGTCGGGGCTGACCTGCCCGGCGGGGTCGTAGCTGACCGGGAGGACGGCGTGCGACCGCACGTCGTAGGTGTAGTAGGTGCCCGCGCGCATCCGCCCCGAGGCCGGCGACGGGGCCGGGTCGGCCCGGTGCGCGGGGGCGCCGGTGACGCCCAGGTCGGTGGCGTTCGAGCTGAACCCGACGGTGCGGCCGTCCGCGCTGATCGTCGGGTTGACGGACTGGCCCCGGGAGGCGGCGCCGGCGGCGGTGGCGGACACCACCCGGGTGGTGTGCGTCCACAGGTCGGTGAGGTAGACGTTCGAGTCGTAGTTCGGGAGGCGGAGCCGCTCGCCGCTGTCCGTCGTGGTCGCTGCGGGTGCGGGTGCGGGTGCGGCGGCCGGGACGAGGTCGGTGCGGTCGGAGACGTAGGCGACGTAGCGGCCGTCGGCGCTCATGGACGGCGCCGACGCGCTGTGGCCGGGATCGGGGTCCGGGGTGCCCTGCGGGGCGCTGACCAGCCGGGTGTGCCCGGTCAGGCGGTCGCGGACGTAGACGTTCTCCCGGCCCGGGGCGGGGGCGCCGGGGACGACGTTCGCGGCGGTGGTGTCGAAGGCGACGTACCGGCCGTCGGCGGAGACCGCCACGCCGACGGTGACGCCGCTGAGCGCGGAGCCGTCGTCGGAGAGGTCGACCCGCTCGGTGCGGCCGTCGCCGAGGTCCCGCAGGAACGCGTCGGTGCCGCCCTTCGACGGCTGGGCGACCAGGTCGGTCGCCGCGGAGGTGAACACCGCGGAGCGGCCGTCGGCGCTGACGGCCCCGGACTGGGCCTGGCTGTTCGCCTGGGCGCCGTTGGGCGTGACGCTGACCGGGACGGTGGCGGACCGACGCGTCTCCTGGCCGGCCTGCGCGGGGGCGGTGGCCAGGGCCGGTGCGGCGGCGGTCAGGGCCAGCGCGGCGGCGGCCGCGAGGGCGGTGGCGGGGCCGGCGAAGCGGCGCTTGGCGGGATGCATGACGGAGTGTCCTCCCCGGGTCGACCGCCCGCCGCTTCCGGACGGCGGGCACCGGGGAGAGCCAATCGCCGGGCGGTGCGGGCGGTCAACCGACGGCGCGGCGAGGAGCGGGGATTTCGCCAACTTTCCTCTCCGGCAAGAGAGTTGACTCGCCAGAGAAGGTCGTATGACGCCCGCCCCGAGGGCCGGCGAACGCGGCGGAAAACCTTGGTGGGGTGTTGTCGTCGACCAACCGTGCCCCCGTCGGGGCCCGGCGGCGGGGCGGTGATCTACGGTCGAGGTGCGTGCGAGTGTGAACGCGAGTGTGGCGCGGGAAGGCGGGAGGGTGGGCATGGAGTTGCCCGAGGAGGTCCACGGCGAGATCGGGCGGTTGTGCCGGGAGGGGGATGCGCTGCTCGGGGCGGCGGAACTGGTCGAGGCCAAGCAGCGTTACGTCGAGGCCCTGCGGCTGTTGCCGGGCGATCACCGGCAGTGGGCGGCGGCCACCTGGATCTACGGCGCGATCGGGGACGTGCACTTCCGGCTGGGCGTCCACGACCGGGCGCACAAGTGCTTCCGGAACGCCGTCCAGTGCCCCGGGGGGCTCGGCAATCCGTACGTCCACCTCCGGTTGGGGCAGACCGCCTTCGAACTGGGCGACCACGACCGTGCTGCGGATGAGTTGATCAGGGCGTACATGGGTGCCGGGGCCGAGGTCTTCGAGGGGGAGGATCCCGCGTACCTCGGGTTCCTGAGGACCAGGGCGGAGCTGGACCGCCCCGGCCCCGGGGCCCCGGACCGCACCTGACCGGCCCGTTCCCGGCAGGTCAGGGGCGGTCCGCCCCGGGGGCGTCGAGGAGGTCGGTCACCAGGCGCTGGGCGTAGGTGGCGTCGAGGCCGGACGGGCGGAAGAGGATGCGGTACATCAGGGGGGCGACGACCCGGTCCATGGTCGTCTCGACATCGGGGGCGGGCTCGCCGCGGTCGGTGGCGCGGGTGAGGACGGCGTCGAGCTGTTCGGCCGCGTAGGCGGAGCACTGGCCGGCGTTGCTGCCGTCCGGGTCGCCGAGCAGGGCGTCGCGGGTGTAGGCGCGGCCCGAGGGGGAGGCCATCTCGTCGAGGAACTGTTCGGCCCAGGCGGTGAGGTCGGCGCGCAGGTCGCCGTGGTCGGCCGGGGCGCCGTCGGGGCGCAGGCGTTCCACGGCGACGTCCGACAGCAGCTCGGCGAGGTCGCCCCAGCGGCGGTAGATCGTCGACGGGGTGACCTCGGCGCGCTGGGCAACCAGGGGGACGGTGAGCGCGTCCCGGCCCACCTCGGTTAGGAGTTCGCGGACGGCGGAGTGCACCGCGGCCTGGACCCGGGCGCTGCGCCCGCCGGGGCGGACCATCTGCTTGCGGCTCATGACTCCACTTTAAAGCACAGTTCTTGCGTTTAGCGGACGTCTCATTGGGGGCCTTGAATCGAGTGCGAGAGTTCCGGCCCGGGTGATACACGGTCTGCGTGACTGAGCAGTTCCCAATCCGCCTGGGATCGATCGGCAGGACGTCGGGCGGGCGTCGGCGGCGAGGACGAGTTCTTTGTTCGTCCTGCGGGTGGCCCGGCGGGCTGACCGGTCGGAGACCAGGCCGGCTATGGCGGCTTGGGTCTCGGCGAAGTATTCGAGGCGGCCGGTTTAGCGCTGCGCCACTGCCTTGCCGGATCGCGGCGGACAGCATGGAGCGGTCCACTCCTGACAGCGCAGCCAGGGCCGAGTGCGGAAGAGCGTGTCCCAGGTGCGCGAGCGTGGCCGGCACCCGGTCGACGCACACCGGACGATGCTTCGGGCCGGCACCAGCCTCGCGCCGCCTACGCCTGCCGCCGCTCCCACTGCTCCTTCGTGATCTCGTACCGCACACCGCCGAGCTCGGAACCCTCGACCGCCATCATGAAGTCCGGCGTGGGGATGTTCTCCGCGAGCGTCATCCCGAGCTTCTCCATGACGTTGCGCGAAGGGCGGTTCACGGTCATCCTCTCGGCCCAGACCATGCGGATGCCGAGCTCGCCGAACCCCTTCACCAGCAGCGCCTGCGAGACTTCGGTGGCGTAGCCCCGGCCCCAGGCCGCCTGGCGCAACCGATAGCCGAGTTCGGCCTCCTCGCGCGGGCCGCTGCGCCGCGGGCGCAGGCAGAACCAGCCGACGAACGCGCCGCTGTCCTTCTCGTGCGCGGCGAACAGACCGAGGTCATGATTCCAGCGCTCGTAGCCGGCGAGGATGCTGGGGATGGCGAGGTCGCGGACCTCCTCCGGCGGGGTTGGAGTGCCGCCGTTCAGGTAGCGCATCACCGCCGGGTCGCTGTCCAGCTCGATCAGCAGGTCCGCATCGGCGGCGGCGAAGGGGCGGAGGATCAGGCGCTCGGACTCGAGGTAGGTGGTCACGTGAGGATCTTGGCCGAGGCGGGTCGGGCGGTCCAGGGAGTTTTCGTCCCGAGGTTCGGAGGTCAGGTTCCGCGTCAGATCGGCGTGCCAGCCACGGCGGCCCTGCTGTCCGTCGTCGAGGTGAGGCACGGGCCTGCCCGAACGTGATCACGAGGTCCCGGGGCCCGTTTCCGGCCCCGGGACGGGATATCCGATCTGCGTCAGATCATCGTCGAGATCGGCGAGGTCGACATCCGGGTTCAGTGCGGATACGACGCTCTGGGTGAGAGGTCGCAGCGCATAGACGTGACGAACGGCCTCGATGTCGACCGCGACCTCGTAGTACTCCTCCGCGAACTGTTGATATGCCTCGGGACGGCCATCGGTCAGAACGTCGAACAACCATTCCGCGCTGCCGCCGTCCTCCACCCCCGCCGGCAGGGGCTCGATGGCCCCGGCCCTCCACGCGGAGCCTGCCTGTTCACGCCAGAAGCACACGGTTGCCCGCGGTGTCCCGTCCTCTTCGCTGAACGCAGGCTCCGCAACGTGGTGGAGAAATGCCGCCGGCACCCCGTCGAACAACCCGGGCCACGGGACCGGGGGCGTGACCCGATACGGACTCATCGGCGACTCATGATCGAAGCCACGGGCATACGCGCCCGCCGGCGAGAAGACGATCGAGTAGTCGTTACCGCACCCGTCACGCATCGAGGCCATCTCCTCGGTCGGCGACCACCGGGAGTCGAACGAGTAGAAC
>NZ_JBHZCY010000191.1:0-12116 GCF_042786665.1 Kitasatospora sp. NPDC059146
CGTCCGACAACACCAACTCGACCTTTGGTCGACCCGTCCGCACCATAGGATCAGTCTATATTTATGAATGAAATTCCAGACTCAGGACACTAGCGGGCGGCCGGTCGGGCGGGTCGGGGTGGTGCGCCGGGGCGGTCGGGGCCGCCCGGGTGGGCGGGGCGGACGGGACGGATGGCCGGGCGCGGGCGTGGGCAGGCTCGGGCGGACACGTCCGTACGCAGTGAGGGAGCTGCCGACATGACCGCAGTGCACGAATCCGTCCTGGACGCGATCGGCGGGACGCCGCTGATCCGCTTGGCCCGGCTGGGCGCCGGGATCGCCGCGCCGGTCTACGCCAAGGCCGAGTTCCTCAACATCGGCGGCAGCGTCAAGGACCGCGCCGCGCTGTCCATGGTGCTGGCCGCCGAGCGGGACGGGCTGCTGGGCCCGGGCGGGACGATCATCGAGGCGACCTCCGGGAACACCGGGATCGGGCTGGCCCTCGTCGGGCGGCAGCGCGGCTACCGGGTGATCGCCGGGGTGTCGGACAAGTCGGCGCCGGAGAAGGCCGACATCCTGCGGGCGTACGGCGCGGAGGTGGTGCTCGCACCGACGGCGGTGGCGCAGGAGGACCCGCGGCACCTGTTCAACGTGGTCACGCGGCTCAGCGAGGAGATCCCCGGCGCCTGGCTCGCCAACCAGTACGACAACCTGGCCAATCCTGACGCGCACCTCCGGACCACCGGCCCGGAGGTCTGGGAGCAGACCGGCGGCCGGGTGACCCACTTCGTCGCGGGCGTCGGCACCGGCGGCACCGTCACCGGCACCGGCGGGTACCTCAAGGAGGTGTCCGGCGGCTCGGTGACGGTCGTCGGCGCGGACCCGGAGTCCTCCTCCTACGGCGGCGGGGACGGCAGCCCGTGGTTCGTGGAGAGCATCGGCCACTTCCTCCACCCCGAGACGGTCGAGGACCGCTGGCCGCAGGCCTACCGTTCGGAGGTGGTCGACTCCTTCGAGCGGATCCCGGACCGCGAGTCGCTGCTGACCGCCCGCCGGCTGGCCCGCGAGGAGGGCATCCTGGCCGGGCCCTCCTCCGGTACGGCGGTGGCGGCGGCGCTGCGGGTGGCGCGCGGGCTGGGGCCGGATGGCCTGGTCGTGGTGGTGCTGCCGGACTCGGGCCGCTCCTACCTGTCCAAGGTGCACAGCGACGCCTGGATGCGGGAGTGGGGCTTCCTGGAGGACCGGGAGGAAGCGGAGGAGGGGGCGGGCGGTCTGCGGGAACTGCTGGACGCCGCCGGGCCGCTGGTCGCCGTCGGCGCGGACCTCACCGTGGCCGGGGCGTTGGAGGCGCTGCGGGCGGCGCCCGGCGGGATCGCCCCGGCGGTGCTGGCGCGGGCGGCGCGCCCGTACGGGGTGAGTGCCACCGAGGTGGTCGGCTCGGTGTCCCGGGAGGTGCTCACGGCCGCGCTGGCCGAGGGCGGGGCCGAGCCGGACGACCCGGTACGCCCGCTGCTCGGGCCGGCCCTGCCGACGGTCGGGGTCGGGCAGTCGGCCGCCGAGGCGCGGGCGGCGCTGGCGGGCGGGCGCCCGGCGGTGGTGGTGCTGGTGGACGGCCGGGCGGCCGGGGTGCTGACCCGGGAGGTCCTGGGCTGACCTCCCCGCGGCGGGGCCGTGCGTCTCAACCCCCCGCCGCGGGCCGTGCGCCCTAACCCCCCGCCGCGGGCGCCAGGATGGCGTGGATGACCCGGTCCAGGGTGCGGTCGAAGGCCTGGTCCGGGTCGGCGGGCGGGCCCGCGGTGGCGAAGGCCTGGGCCAGGTTCGGGTAGGCGCCGCTCATCGCCGCCTGGGTGAGGTAACCGACCATCTCCGCCTGCCACTTGGCGCCCGCGGCCGCCGTCTGCTCGTACTGGGCGAACTGGCAGATGAAGCCGTTGAACAGCGCCATCGCCTCCATCCGGGCCCCGCCCGGCAGGCCGGTGGGGGCGGTGACGGCGAGGAAGTGGTCGGTGTAGCGCAGGGCGTTGGGGCCGATGCCCGGGCGGGCGAGGACCAGGGCGGGCAGCCAGGGGTGGCGGCGCAGGAGCGCGAGCTGCTCGTGCGCGAGGCCCGCCAGGTCGGCGCGGACGTCTCCGCTCGGGGCGGGCGGCAGCCGGTACTCGGCGGTGGCCGCGTCGAGCATCAGGTCGAGCAGGTGCTCCTTCTTCGGCACGTAGTTGTAGAGCGACATGGTGCCCGCGCCGAGCGCGGCCGCGACCCGGCGCATCGAGACGGCCTCCAGGCCCTCGGCGTCGGCGATGACGATGGCGGCCGCCGCGATGGAGTCGCGGCTGTGGGCCGGCCGCGGGCCGCGGCCGGTGCGCTCGGGGCGCAGCCAGATCAGCTCGGGGGCCTCGGGCGGCGTGGGCCGCGCGGGCTGCTCGGGCTGGTCGGGCCGGTCGGGCTGCTCGGGCTGGTCGGGCCGGTCGGGCCGGTCGGGAGTGCTGGGGGGCTTGCTGGACGGCACTGGAAGATCACCTCGCTTCCCCATCTTAGATACGTACGTCGTACGTAGTAGCATGGCGTTCAGCTTCTACGTACGCTGTACCTAGAGAAGGGCGTAGCCATGTCCGACACCTCCCGACCCGCCATCGAGATGGCGGGCGTGCGGAAACGCTTCGGGGCCACCGAGGCCCTGCGCGGCCTCGACCTGACCGTGCCGGCCGGGACCGTCTGCGGTCTGCTCGGCCCCAACGGCGCCGGCAAGACCACCGCCGTGCGCGTCCTCGCCACCCTGGTCGCCCCCGACGAGGGCACCGTCCGGGTCGCCGGGCACGACGCCGTCCGCGAGGCCGAGGAGGTCCGGCGGGCGATCGGCCTGGCCGGCCAGCACGCCGCACTGGACGAGGGCATCACCGGCCGGGACAACCTCCGGCTGTTCGGCCGGCTGCACCGCCTCGGCGCCCGCCGGGCCCGGGAGCGCGCCGACGAACTGCTCACCCGCTTCGGCCTCGCCGAGGCCGGCGACCGGCTGGTGCGCACCTACTCCGGCGGCATGCGCCGGCGCCTCGACCTGATCGCCAGCCTGGTCACCAGCCCGCCGGTGCTGTTCCTGGACGAGCCCACCACCGGGCTCGACCCGCGCAGCCGCCAGGGGATCTGGGACACCGTCAAGGAGCTGGCCGACGGCGGCACCACCGTGCTGCTCACCACCCAGTACCTGGAGGAGGCCGACCGGCTCGCCGACGACGTCGTGGTGGTCGACCACGGCGCCGCGATCGCCACCGGCCCACCCGAGCGGCTCAAGGCGGCGATCGGCAGCCAGGTCTCGGTGACCCTGGCCACGGTGGAGCAGCTCGCCGCCACCGCCGTGGTGCTGTCCGCCCTGTCGGGCGGCGACGCCCAGGTGGACGTCGCTGAGCGGACGGTCACGGTGCTGACCGCACCCGGGGCGTCCGTCCTGCTGCCCGCGCTGGTGCGGGAGTTGGACGGGGCCGGGGTCGTCGCCGAGGACGTCGCCGTCCGGGCGCCCTCGCTCGACGACGTGTTCCTCGCCCTCACCGGGAAGACCCGGGAGAACGCCGAGCTGGGGAGGGCCGCCTGATGGCCACCGCCGTCCGCACGTCCGCCCGCACCGCCGTCCCCGCCGCCGCGCGCCCCTCGCTCGGCGCCCGGCTGGTCTCCGACACCTGGACGTCGATGCTCCGCATCCTGCTCAACTACCGCCACTCGCCCGGCCTGCTGGCCGCCTCGCTGGGCGTTCCGGTGGTCATGGTGGTGGTCTTCGGGTACGTCTTCGGCAGCGCCATGCAGGTGCCCGGCGGCGGGGACTACCGGGAGTTCCTGATGCCCGGGCTGTTCGCCATGGTCGCCACCAACGGCATCATGCCCACCATGGTCGGCGCCGCCCGGGACGTCGGGCGCGGGGTCACCGACCGGTTGCGCTCGATGCCGGTCTCCCGTACCGGACTCCTGCTCGGGCAGAACCTCGCCGACCTGCTGGTCAGCGTCGTCGTGCTGGCCCTGCTGGCCCTGGTCGGACTGGCCGCCGGCTGGCGCGCCCGGCACGGCGCCGCCGACGCGCTGGAGGGGTTCGCACTGCTCCTGCTCTTCCGCTTCGTGATGACCTGGGTCGGCACGCTGCTCGGCCTGGCCGTCGGCAAGGAGGAGGCCGCCGGGCAACTCTCCGTCGTCGTCTTCCCGTTGGCGATGGTCACCAACGCCTACGTGCCCACCGGCGGGATGCCCGGCTGGCTGCGGGTGATCGCCGACTGGAACCCGATCAGCTCCGTGGTGGAGGCGAGCAGGGAACTCTTCGGCAACCCGGCGGCGCCCGGCTCCGCGTGGCCGATGCAGCACGCCGTCCTCGCCACGCTGCTGTGGAGCGCCGCCCTGCTGGCGCTCTGCGGGCCGCTGGCCGTACGGAAGTTCGCCACGCACGGGCGGTGACCCGCCGGGTCGCCGTAATGTGCTGGACACCGTGGCCGGTGTGGCTTTAGGTGGGGCGCCATGGAGTACACCCACCTCGGCCGTACCGGCCTGACCGTCTCCCGCCTCTGCCTCGGCACCATGAACTTCGGCCCCCACACCGAGGAGGCCGAGGCCCACCGCCTCATGGACACCGCCCACGAGCGCGGCATCAACTTCTTCGACACCGCGAACTCCTACGGCCGCGACAGCGAGGGCAACCTCCAGGGCCGCACCGAGGAGATCATCGGCCGCTGGTTCGCCCAGGGCGGCGGCCGCCGCGAGCGCACCGTCCTGGCCACCAAGGCCTACGCGAACACCAGCGACTGGCCCAACGACGGCAAGCTCTCCGCCCTCGCCATCCGCAAGGCCGTCGAGGCCAGCCTGCGCCGGCTGCAGACCGACCACATCGACCTCTACCAGATGCACCACATCGACCGGGCCACGCCCTGGGAGGAGATCTGGCAGGCGATGGAGGTCCTGGTCGCCCAGGGCAAGATCATCTACGTCGGCTCCAGCAACTTCGCCGGCTGGCACCTCGCCCAGGCCCAGGAGGCCGCCCGCTCCCGGCACTTCCTCGGCCTGGTCAGCGAGCAGTCCCTCTACAACCTCCTCGACCGGGCGATCGAACTGGAGGTCATCCCCGCCCTCCAGCACTACGGCCTCGGGCTGATCCCGTGGTCCCCGCTGCGCAGCGGCCTGCTCGGCGGCGTCCTGCGCAAGGAGCGCGAGGGCACCCGCGGCCGCAGCGCCCTGGGCTACGCGAGCGAACTCCTGGACAGGCACCGCGAACAGCTCCAGGCCTACGAGGACTTCGCCGACGAACTCGGCACCGACCCGGCCGACCTCGCGCTCGCCTGGCTGCTCTCCCGCCCCGCCGTCACCGCCCCCATCATCGGCCCCCGCACCCCCGCCCACCTCGACGCCGCCCTCCGGGCGCTCGACCTGGACCTCGACCAGAAGACCCTGGACCGCCTCGACGAGCTCTTCCCCGGCCACAAGCCGGCCCCCGAGGACTACGCCTGGTAGACCCGCGGGCCGCCCGGCCCCGGCACCCCGCCGTCCGGGGTGCCGGGGCCGGTGCGCGAGGAGCTGGTGCGCGAGGGGCCGGGGACGCGCCGCCCCGACACCCCGGCGCTGTGGTAGCAAGACGGGTATGACGGAACGGATCAGGGAGCGGGACCGGGGCGCCTACCACCACGGGGCGCTGCCGGAGGCCTTGGTGGCGGCGGCGTTCGAGGTGCTGGACGAGCAGGGCCAGGAGAAGGTGAGCGTGCGCGAGGTGGCGCGCCGGGCGGGGGTCTCGGCGGGGGCGCCGTTCCGCCACTTCGCCGACAAGCAGGCGCTGTTGACGGCGCTGGCGGACCGGGTGCTGGCGGACTTCGCGCGCTGGCAGGAGGCGGAGGTGGCGGCCGCCGAGGCGGTCGGCGGGTCGGCGATGCGGGCGCTCGGGCTGGGCTTCGTCCGGTACGCGCTGCGCCATCCGCGGCGGTTCGAGCTGGTGCGCTCGCGGGTGTTCTCGGCCCCCCGGGACCCGCAGCTGCGGGAGCAACTGGACGGCCTGGACCGGGCGTTCGCCGGCCTGGTGGTGGCGGACCAGCAGGCCGGGCGGGTCGGCCCCGGCGATCCGGAGCTGGTGCTGCTGTCCGGGCAGGCGCTGGTGTACGGGCTGGCGCAGATGATCGTGGACGGCTACCTGCCCGCCGAGCGGGCGGAGGAGCTGGCCGTCCGGGTCCTGGACACCTTCCGCGCGGGGATCGCCGGGACGGTCAACCCTCCTGAGCGGTAACGGAATTGTGGCTGCGGCGAACCTTGACCGGCCTGGTGCGCGCTGATGTAATCGCCGATTACATGAGCGCGAGTCGTGAGTCGTGAGCGCGAGTCGTGAGCGCGAGTACCGGGAGGCACAGATGCCGCTGTTCGCCAAGCCGCAACCGGGCTACACCACCGCCGCCGCCACCGGCGACACCGTGGTGCTGCTGATCGGCATGCGGATCAACCGCTTCTGGGCGGTGCACCACTGGGGCCCGGTGATGTTCGCGATGTTCCGGATGCTCTACGAGCTGGCCCGCAGCCCCGAGCGCGGCCTGCGCGGCCGCATCCTGCTCACCGCCTCGCCGCGGACGTACTACGTCGTCCAGTACTGGGAGTCGAAGGAGCACCTGTACCGCTACGCGAGCGCACCGGACGGCTTCCACCACACCGTCTGGGGCATAGCCAACCGGAAGATCCGGGAGGGCAAGCTGCGCGGTCACGTCGGGCTCTGGCACGAGACGTACATCGTCCCCGAGGGCGGCTACGAGTCGATCTACTTCGACATGCCGGCGTTCGGCCTGGCCGGCGCCACCGGCCAGCTGCCGCTGGAGGCGCGCGGCCGGCACGCCGCCCAGCGCCTGGCCTTCCGCTCGGGCGACGGCTCCGACGGGGCGGGCGGCGCGGAGCAGGCGGAGGGTGCGACGGCCGGTCCGGACGGCCTGAGCTGCCCGTACGTCGCGGACGGCGCCGACGACCGGACGGGCGCTCAAGGAGTGTCGTGAGTCCGTCCGGCGACCCCGGTGTGGGAGCGTCGGGGGATGGTCGATCAGGAGGGCGCCGTCCGGCCGGCGCGGGTGGTGCACGAGGTGCCCTACCGGGCGCAGTGGGAGTCCGCGGAGCTGGTGCGGGACATCGTCGACGGGCGGCTGGACGCCGCGCGGGACCCGCGCTGGGGGCAGTCCGGGGCCGCCACCCCGGAGGAGTACGCCTGGTGGTCCTGGCGGCTCTGCGGCGTCGCCTGCCTGCGGATGGCCCTGGAGCACTGGTGGGGCGTCACCCCGGCGGCGATGGTGCTGGCCCGTGAGTGCCTGGCGGCCGGCGCGTACGTCCGGGACGGCGACAGCCTGCGCGGGCTGGTCCACGTGCCGTTCGCCGACTACGCCCGGCGGCGCTGGGGACTGGCCGCCCGGGCGACGGAGTCGACGCCCGCGCAGGTCGCGGACGAGCTGGCGGCCGGGCGGCTGGTGATGCTCTCGGTGCACCCGTCGATCCGGGAGCCGCACGGGCCCGAGCCGGTGCGGCGCGGCGGCCACCTGGTGCTGGCGGTGGGGACCACCGGGACGGCGCTGCTGATCCACAACCCCTCCGGCTTCCCGGGGGAGTCGCAGGCCTTCGCCCGGGTGCCGTGGCGCTCCTTCGGACCGTTCTACGCCGGGCGGGGGATCGTGCTCGGCCCGCCCGGCGCCGACGACGGTCAGGTGTTGTCCGGCAGCCCCACCGGGTAGAACGGCAGGCTGCTCCGGCACAGGGCCGAGATCGGCTTCAACGCGGCGGCCAGGGAATCGAGTTCGGCGCGCGGGTAGTCCTCCCAGACGCGCGCGGCGGCCAGGTCGGTGGCGGCCTCCAGGGCCTGGTGGTGGGTCCGGCCCAGCTCGGTCAGCGAGCCGGTCGCGGTCAGCCAGCCCCGCTCGACCAGGCGCTCGGCGGCGGCCTCCCACTCGGTGTCCGTCCAGCCGCGCACCGGCTGGAGCTGCTCGCGCCGCATGTCCATCGCGCAGCGGACCACCAGGGCCTCACAGCCGTCCAGCCCGGCCGCGACCAGCGCGGCCACGTGACCGTCCCCGCGGTGCTCGCGCATCACGGTGGCGGCCCGCCAGAGCCGCTCGTACAGCCCCGGCGGGGCCGGGAGCGCCGCGTTGGCGGCGGCCAGCACCCGGCCGGCGCAGTCCAGCCGCTCGGCGGACTGCTCCATGGTCTCGACCGCCCGCTCGACCAGACCGCGGTCCACGTGCTCCAGCAGCCGGGCCAGCGCGGCGCCCGCACCCTTGCTGCGGGCGGCCAGCGCCTCCTCCGGGCTGGCCAGCGACCACAGCGCGGGCAGGGCCCGCTCGACCATCGCCGGGGCGAAGTTGAAGAACGCGGCGGTCACCGGCGGCGCGTCCACCGCGCCGAGCGGGGCGGAGCGGCCGGCGAAGTAGCCGCGCCAGAAGCCGCGCAGGCCGGCCGCCTCGAAGGCGTCGCGACACTCGGGCTCGAAGTAGGTGACGGCGTGCACCGGCTCGAAGAGCCACCAGAGCGCGCGGGCGGGATGGACGAGATCGGCCATCGGGAGACCTTCCTCGGACGGGGCTCCGGGCGGGCGCGGGGAGCTCGGCTGGTCGGTACGGCGGCGGCGGTCGCGCGGGCGGCGGATCGTCGGGGTCGCCCGGGCGGGTGCGTGGGCCGTTCACGTGCTGATGACCACGGGGACGGCCCCGGTAATCCCCGGCGGGGTGTGACGACGGTCACGTGCGGGGGTGTCGGGGGTGTGCGGGCGGGTGGCCGGGGGCGGTCGGGCGGGTGTCGGGTGGGTCCCCGGCGGGTCCCGGGTGGGGATCCGCTCAGGCCCGCACCGGCGGCATCGCGAGCGGGTCGATCGGCATCTCGGCCCGGCAGATCGCCGCGATCGGCCGCAACGCGGCGGTCAGGCAGTCGAGTTCGCCGTCCGGCCGGTGCTCCCAGACCCGGCCGGCGGCCAGGTCGGTGGCCGCCTCCAGCTCCCGGTGCCGGATCCGGCCAAGTTCGGTGACCGCGCCCGCCGCCGTCAGCCAGCCCCGGCCGACCAGCCGCGCCGCCGCGGCCTCCCACTCCTCGTCCGTCCACCCCCGCAGCGGCTGGAGCACCTTGCGGGAGGCGCCCGTGGCGCAGTGCAGCACCGGCGCCTCGCAGCCGTCCAGCCCGGCGGCGACCAGCGCGGCCACGTGGCCGTCCCCGCGGTGCTCGCGCAGCACGGTCGCGGCGTGCCACAGCCGGCCGTACACGTCCGCGTCCGTGGGTCGGGGCAGCGCGGCGTTGGCGGCGGCCAGCACCCGGCCCGCGCAGTCCGCCCGGTCCACGGCCTCCTCCAGCGCCGTCGCCGCGGTCTCGACCAGCTCGGGCGCCACCGGCGCCAGCAGCCGGGCCAGCACCGCCGCCGAGCCCTCGGTCCTGGCCGCGAGCACCCGCTCGGGGCTGGCCCTGGTCCACACCCGGGGGAGGGCGCGTTCGACCGCCGCCGGGGCGAAGCTGAAGAACGCGGCGATCACCGGCGGGGCGCCCACCGCGCCCAGCGGGGCCGAGCGGGCGGCGAAGTAGCCGTGCCAGCCGCCGTCCAGCCCGGCCGCCTCGAACGCCGCCCGGCTCTCGGGCTGGAGGAAGGTGACGGCGTACACCGGTTCGAAGAGCCACCAGAGTGCGCGGGCGGGGTGGACGGGTTCGGACAATCGAGACACCTTCCTCTTCCTCGTCGTGGGCGGGGCCCGACGAACGGGAGGGCACCGGCGGTCGCTCCAGAGCTGACCGCCACCGGGGCCGTCCCGGCAACCCGGGCAGCGTGTGATCACGGTCACGCGCCGGTCGGCGGGTGCGGTCGACGGCCGTACGGCGCGAGATGATGGCCCGAGGCGCCCGCCTCCCGGGTGCCCAGCCCTCGCAAGCCCTCGTACGAAGGTAGTCGGCCATGTCCCAGATCAGCCCCAGCATCCTCTCCGCCGACTTCGCCCGGCTCGCCGACGAGGCCGAGGCGGTCCGGGGCTCCGACTGGCTGCACGTGGACGTCATGGACAACCACTTCGTGCCGAACCTGACCCTGGGCGTCCCGGTGGTCGAATCGCTCGCCCGGGCCACCGACATCCCGCTCGACTGCCACCTGATGATCGAGGACCCGGACCGCTGGGCCCCGCAGTACGTCGAGGCCGGCGCCGGCTCGATCACCTTCCACGTGGAGGCCGCCGCCGCCCCCGTCCGGCTGGCCCGCGAGATCCGCGCCAAGGGCGCCCGCGCCTCGATGGCGCTCAAGCCGGGCACCCCGATCGAGCCCTACGAGGACCTGCTGCCCGAGCTCGACATGCTGCTGATCATGACGGTCGAGCCCGGCTTCGGCGGCCAGGCCTTCCTGGACATCATGCTGCCGAAGATCCGCCGCACCCGTGAGCTGATCGCCAAGCACGACCTGGAGCTGTGGCTGCAGGTCGACGGCGGCGTCTCGGCGGCCACCATCGAGCGCTGTGCCGAGGCCGGCGCGGACGTGTTCGTGGCCGGGTCGGCCGTCTACGGCGCGGCGGACCCGGCCGAGGCCGTCCGCAGCCTGCGCGAGCTCGCCGCCGGGGCGAGCAAGGACGCCTGGTGGGCCTGCGAGCACTGAGTCGCCCCGCCGCCGGGGCGGCGCCCGCGACGCTTTCACGGCGGCCCCCGCAGTGGCGGCCGGATGGCCGGGCACGGGTGGAGGAACCCCGCACCGTCACGGATGATCGGTGACGGTGCGCCCTCCCCGGCCCGGCCCTTCCCATGACGGTGGTGGAACCGCGATGAGCAACCTCGACCTCAAGCCCGCCCCGACCACCTGCGGCCGCGAGGCCAGCAGCGGACCGGTGCAGGACCTGCTGACCGGACGCCTGGTCCAGCTCGGCGAGAGCACGGCCGTCCGCCGACTGCTCCCCAACCTGGGCCGTCGGATGGTGGGCGCCTGGTGCTTCGTCGACCACTACGGCCCGGACGACATCGCCGACGAACCCGGGATGCAGGTGCCGCCGCACCCGCACATGGGCCTGCAGACCGTCAGCTGGCTGCACAAAGGGGAGGTCCTCCACCGCGACAGCCTCGGCAGCCTGCAGACCGTCCGGCCGTACGAGCTGGGCCTGATGACCTCCGGGCGGGCGATCTCCCACTCCGAGGAGTCCCCGCGCCCGCACGCCCGCTACCTCCACGGCGCCCAGCTCTGGGTCGCCCTCCCGGACGCCCACCGGCACACCGCCCCCTCCTTCGAGCACCACCCCGACCTGCCGGTGGTCACCGCGCCCGGCCTGCGCGCCACCGTCATCCTCGGCACCCTGGACACCGCCACCTCGCCCGGCACCACCCACAGCCCGCTGGTCGGCGCCGACCTCGCCCTCACCGAGGGCACGGACCTCCGGCTCCCGCTGGTCCCCGAGTTCGAGTACGCCGTCCTCGCCATGACCGGCCGGATCGACGTCGACGGCGTCCCCGTCGAACCCGGCTCGATGCTCTACCTCGGCTGCGGCCGTCGCGCGCTCCCGCTCCTCGCCCGCTCCGACGCCTCGGCGCTGCTCCTCGGCGGCGAGCCCTTCGAGGAGAAGATCGTCATGTGGTGGAACTTCATCGGCCGCTCGACGGAGGACATCGCCCAGGCCCGCGCCGACTGGACGACGGGCGACCGCTTCGGCGAGGTCCACGGCTACGCCGGAGCCCGCCTCGCCGCCCCGGAACTCCCCGCCGTCCCGTTGAAGCCGCGCGGCCGCGAGCGCTGAGCCCAGCCGGGTGTGCTGCCGAGCCCGCCACCGGTGTGACCGGCCCGTTTGCGCGGGGCCGCTGCCGGGCGTAGTGTTCTCTAGCTGCTCGGCTGGGAGCACCGGACACGCGTAGGCGCGGACGGTCCCGGAGCAGCCAATCCCTTGAAACACCACTTCCCGTCCTGGGCTGTGTCGCGTCCGCTTTTTCGCGCCCCGGCCCGAGGTTAATTCGGCGTGCGCGTTTATGGGGATTGCGGCTGGATTCGCTTTTCGAAGCGGGGGTCGGCTACAGTTTGAAACGTCGGACGGGGCGCCAAGCCGCAGAAGACACCAGCAAATCCGATGAATGAAACTCCGGAAAACGGAGCGGAAAACATCTGGTAAGCTGGAAACACGAAAGAACGAAGCGCCCGGAGGGCCCGCTGGAAGGCGGCCCGAAGGAAGCGTCCGTTC
>NZ_JBHZCY010000192.1:0-12005 GCF_042786665.1 Kitasatospora sp. NPDC059146
ACGCGGGCCCGGCCGCTACGGGATCCTGGAACCGAGTCCGTGCCGCGCCAGTGAAAGCCGGACAGTTGGGGGGATTCCCCTACCGAACACCCTCTCAGAGGGCGTCCAGCAGACGCGCTCGGCGGCGCGGGGCTTGGGCGGCACGGAGTGCTCGGCCGGGTTGTAGCGCAGCCGCCACGTCCGCACCCCGTGGTTCAGGGCGTTGCAAAACATGGCCACCGCGTGGTGAACGGTGGTGCGCCCGCGGCCGGCGGCGAGCTGCGTGCTCACCCAGGCGTCGACGTGCTTGGGGCGGAGGTCGACGAGCAGCATGCCGCCGAACGCGGGGACCAGGTCGCGCTCGATGCACGCCCGGTAGCCTGCCCAGGTGTTCGGGGCCAGCCCGGGCCGCTTCGACTCCAGCCACTCGTACAGGAACAGCCCGACGCGCAGCGTCCGGTGCTCGTACACGCCCCGGTGCTCGGCATCCAGCACCCGCGCCATCTCCCGGGCCGCCTCCGCCCGGCTCGTGAACCCGCCCCGCCGCCGGGTGCGGCGCTTGCCGTCCTCCGGCGCCAGGTCCACCGCGTACGTCCACCGCCCGTGCGTGGTGTCGGCAGCCAGCCGCGGACACCACGAACCCAACTGTTTCCCGCTGGTGCCGTCCTTGCACCCGCACCTGCGGTACACCCTGCCCCGCTTGGGACGCTGCGCCATGGAACTCCTCCTCGAACCAGATGGTGTTGGCGTGTCCAGAGTGGTGGGAGTGACGGATGTGGCGGCAGAGCGTGCGGGGCGGGGCGTGGAGCACGGCAAGATCGACTGGCCGGGACACGCGCTGGCGACATGCCGCGAGGGTGATCGCGGAGCAGGTTCGGTGGGTAGGGCAGCTTGATCGCGCAGCGTCGGCGCGTACGGGGTCGCCGCTCGGAAGAGTGGCCGCCGCCCGGGAGGTAGGGGTCTGCCGGTGGGCCGTGGGTTGTCGGGCTCGTACAACCCGGAGCACGTGCGGTGCGTGGCGCCGAGCCTCGGACCGGTCGTCGAAGTGGGCGGTGGCGGGCGCCGAGAATTCCTGCGAGGCCACACGGAATTGGCGGAGTGGGATTTCTGGTGACCATTCTCTGGCTGGAGGCCGGCCTGGGCCGGATTGATTTCTCCCGGCACTCCTTGGATTCTGTTCGATGGGTCTTTGGGCGACCTGCCGGAATCACTGGGATTGATGGCCGGGGTGGCGCTACGCTTGAGCCATGAACGCCACCCGGACCCTCCGTTAAGGCCCTGGCCTGGGGACCAGCTGGGGACCACACGTCATGCCCGCTGCTGCGCGAGGTGCGCGAATCATGCTCGTCTGCACACGCACGACGTGTGCGTGAGCGCATTTTGAGGGGTAATAGGATATCCCTACTAAACTGGGGGTCAAGGGGTCGCAGATTCAAATCCTGTCGTCCCGACGTGAGTCGGAAAGGCCGTTGGCCGGGAGATACCCCAGGTCAGCGGGCTTTTGCATGACATAGCGTCAGATTCAACAAGCAGTTGTTCGCATGCGGTTGGGGACCAAGGGACCCCAAGGTGGTCGCATTCGGGGATCGAGAGGCCTCTCAAAGGCCATTTCGCACCTCGAAATTGACTACCCACGGTGACCGAGGCTGAATCGTGACCAACGATTTTCCGACACTCCATGACGCAATCCGGCCATGTTTTCGGGCAGTTGAGCGACCGCTCCCGGATCTGTCAAGACGTCAGCCGAATTCGTGACCTCGCGGGGGAGGCGTTGCGTGCCGCCTCCCGGATGCTTCCGCAGGCCCGCTCGGGGATCTGCACGCAACCCGTGATCATCTACGCACAGTGACCATCGCCGCGACGGTGCGAGTGGGAGAATCGGCCGACGACCACGAGTGCGCGGAGGCCGCGGGGTGCTGGCAGGCGAATTCCGACACAAGGGAGCAGGCCCACTGCTGGGCGCCCGACGGCCCGGTGAGCTTGGGCCCTTCGGACCGTACGGATCGGGCGACCGGGCTGGCTCGGCGACCGGCCGCCGCTCCGAGCCCGGCGAGCAGGAGAAAGGGACCGCAGATGCCGAGTCGTGACCCGACTGACGGGCTGGCGCCGCCCGTCGTGTCAGCGGACCTCCCACGGCACACCCCGGCTGAACGGGGCAAACATCGACGGCACCCCGCAGCACGAGTGGTCGCGCGGCACACCCCCGGCCGAACGGGGCGGACCAGTGCGTCACCGCCCCCTGGTACGCCATCAAGGGCACACCCCCAGCTGTGCGGGGCGGTCAACAGGCCTATCGGGGTACGGAAGTCGCCGATGGGCTCGCCCACGGCCAACGGGGCGGGCTGCATGTCCGGTTCGGTGATCGCGAACCCGTAGGGCACACCCCCGGTTGCCCGGGGCAGACGGGAGAAACTGCACCTGAAATAGGACGGGCCAGTGGCACACCCCCAACCGCTTGGGGTGGACGCGCCGTCCTGGTTGATCGCTCTGCAGGCAGACGAGAACACCCCCGGCCGTGAGGGGTTGACGGCGAAGAGGTATCGACCGGGTTCCGTGACCTTGACACACCCCCGGCCACGCGGGGCGGACACGGTGAGGCATTAGGGCCTGGGCGTCATCGAGGGCACACCCCCAGCCGCGCGGGGCGAACTGCGCGCGCTCCATGGTGCCGCCGAATTAGGCAGGTACACCCCCGGCTGTGTGGGGCGGACCTTCTGAACACCATGAACGGGTACGGAACTCAGGGCACACCCCCGGCCGCGCGGGGTGGACGCGGTCTTGACGCTCTGGCGGGGGATCGGAAGGGGCACACCCCCAGCCGCGCGGGGTGGACCTGTCGCAGCTGACCCGCACCAAGTACCGGCGGGGCACACCACCCGGCCGCGCGGGGTGGACTGCTCGGTGAAAGGACGGCTGCTGTCCCACTCGGGCACACCCCCGGTCGCGCGGGGTGGACCACGGGACCCGGGCGGTGAGGCGCTGCAGGCCGGGCACACCCCCGGCCGCGCGGGGCGGACGCCCTGGACACGGAAACCACGGGTCTCGACGTCGGAACACCCCCGGCCGCGCGGGGTGGACCCCTGGTAGTTGCCCAGGGATAGGTCGAAGGTGGGCACACCCCCGGCCGCGCGGGATGGACTCCGCCCGCGCCAGCCACGACGAACTGTACGCCGGCACACCCCCGGCCGCGCGGGATGGACTCCGCCCGCGCCAGCCACGACGAACTGTACGCCGGCACACCCCCGGCCGCGGGGTGGACCAGGCCAACTACGTACGCGACCTGATCGGCGAGGGCACACCCCCGGCCGCGCGGGGTGGACAGGCGATCGCGGGCCTGGAGTCCGGCCTGGACGGGCACACCCCCGGCCGCGCGGGGTGGACCCGGCGCCGACCCGGTAGGCCTGGGCCAGGCCGGGCACACCCCCGGCCGCGCGGGGTGGACCCCCCGTGCCCCCGGCCGAGGACTGGATTCTGGGCACACCCCCGGCCGCGCGGGGTGGACCGCCGGGGCTACAGCCGTACCAGGGCGGTGGGGGGCACACCCCCGGCCGCGCGGGGTGGACGCTGCTGCCGCACGACCGTTCGCTCTACCTGATGGCACACCCCCGGCCGCGCGGGGTGGACTGAGCTGATGACCCCCGCCGAGGCTGCCTCCCTGGCACACCCCCGGCCGCGCGGGGTGGACCGTACCCGCTCGGCCGACGTCACCGGGGAGGGCGGCACACCCCCGGCCGCGCGGGGTGGACCCTTCGTGAGCTGCGGTGTTGCGGGCGTGTCGGCGTTGCTCTGTTCAGTTGTCAAGGAGCTTAGGCCGCTAAGTCAGTTGGGTGGGGCGAGGGTGAGGAGGCCGGCGCCGAAGGCTTTGGCTCGTCCGATGCCTTGGAGGATGGCGGTGCGGAGGTGGGTGGGGTCGGTGATGGTGGCGAGGCCGTCGTAGCGGGTGAGGGGCAGGCGCATACGGGGGTTGTGGTCGGCGACGCCGGTGACGGGGGTGAGTTGGAAGGTGCTGGTGGTGTAGGGGGCGAGGCCTAGGTCTGGGGCGCGGCGGGTCCACCAGTGGGTGATGTCGGGGCCGGTGCAGGGGATGCGGTTGCGCAGGGGTTTGCCGGTGGTCTTGTCGCGGGCCCAGTGGACCGGGCAGGCGGTGAGGCGGTAGTGGACGTGTTGGCCGGTGGTGAGGTGGTCGAGGAAGGGGCCGAGTGCGCTGGTGCGGGTGGTGCCGTAGTGGTCGGGGAGGCTGGTGAGGTCAGGGGGGTCGGTGGATTGGATGAGGAGCTGCAGGCCAGTGCGGGTGGTGTCGAGGCGCCAGAGGAGTCCGAGGCTGGGGCGGGGTCCGGTGCTGCTGGTGCTGGGGGCGGTGTAGCCGTCGGGCAGGAAGAGGCGTTCGGTGCGGCGGTGGAAGCCGAGTCCGCCGTGGCGTAGGTCGGCCTGGACGTCGCGGGAGGTGGTGTCGAGCCGGATCTCGGTGAGGTGGGCGGTGGTCATGATCGTGCCTCCGGGGGTTCGGGTTGTGGGCCGTAGCGGTATTCGTGGAGCCGGGTGTACCGGGTGGCGGCGTCGCGGCCGGTGCACAGCGCGGCGGGCAGGGTGAGGGTGGAGCGGGCGACGGCTCGCTCGGCGAAGTGGCGGGCGCCCTGGGGGTCGTCGTTGAGGGTGTGGGTGGCGCGCGGGTCGCCGGGGGCGATGGTGGTGATGACGTCGACGGTCACGGGTTCGCCGGCGCGTGGGGGTTCTTGGTCGAGGGGGGCGGTTTTGAGGATGTGGGTGACGCTGCCGTGCTGGATGCCGAGGTTGTAGGGGGCGGCCGGGGGGCAGGCGCGGCGTCCGAGGTAGGGCGGGTGGACGGGGTGGTCGAGGGCGTCGGAGGCTTTTCGTAGGAGGGCGGCGGGGCCGGTGAGGACGACGGTGAAGGAGGCGTCGGCGAGGTAGGCGCGGTGGGTGATGACGGCACCGGCGCGCCGTCCGCCGTCTGCGCAGGGGACGACCTCGGCGGGGCTTTGGCCGCCGATGGTGTGGTAGTCCTCCATGGGGCTGCCGGGCCGGTCGACGCGGACGGCGATGTCGAGGGCGGCGAGCGGCCCGGGGGCTTCGTCGCGGGGCTGGCCCAGGGCGGCGCCCAGGAAGCCGATGACGCCGGAACGGGTGGGGTGGGAGGCGGTGTCGCGGTAGTCGGTGAAGCCCCCGCGGACCCCCCAGGACTGCATGGGGGCGGTGAGGCGCAGGACGAGGGCCTGACGGGTGCTCATGGCGTGGTCCCGAAGGCGGCGTCGAGGGCGGACTCGATGGCCCGGTCGAAGGTGTCGACGCGGGTGCCGAGTCCGGGGAGCTTGGTGGTGCCGGTGTAGGCGTGGACGGAGTGGACGAGGCCGCGGCCGGCCGTCAGGCGCTGGATCGCCTTCGCGTAGTCGGACAGGCGGGCGATGGAGGGGTCGGCGTGGCCCTGGCGGCCGGTGACGGGGTTGTCGAAGGCGGTGGAGAGGTTGACGGGCCGGTCGGTGCGCACGGCGAGGTGGACGAGGTCGGGCAGGGTCCAAGCGGCCGAGCTGGTCTGGCCGGTCTTCGGCAGGGTGTGGATGAACCCGTCGATGTAGGCGCGGCAGACCGCTCGTGCGAGGACGAGGTCGTTGTCGATGGCGTCGGCGAAGGACCGCAGGGCGATGGTGGAGTACATGTAGAAGGTGCCGGCGACGAGGCGCTGGTCGCCGATCAGGCCGACGCTGGGCACGTCCTGGGTCTTGGCGGCGTAGTCGTCGACCGCGACGAAGAAGTCGATCTCGATGTTGGCCTCGTGGGTGGTGAAGGCGGAGGCGACCTGGACACAGGCGTCGCGTTCGGCGCCGTTGATCTCCATGAGGGTCCGGCCGAGCAGGGCGATCGAGGCGTTGGCGCTGGCGAGCAGTCCTTCGAGATCTGCCGGGTTGGTGACGGTGCCGCCTGCTTCTTCCTGTTCCTTGTCCTTCTTCTTCGAGGCTCGGCCGCTTTGGGGCTTCGCGGTGCTGGCTTCGGCTTCCTTGAGGGCGATCTCGTAGTCGTGCTTGCGCTCGGCGGCGGTGGCCGCCATGCGGTGGGCCGTGGTGGTGGGGGTGTAGATGAGGGCGGCGGTGGCCAGGGGGTCCTTCGCCTGGATGTCGTCGGTGGAGCTGCCCAGGGACATCTGTCCGCTGCTGGCGGCGGTGAAGACGTCGAGCGCCGTGAACGTCGCGAGTTCCTCGTTCCAGCCTTCTTCCCTGACGAGCAGGTCGCGGACCTCGTGGACGAGTCGGCGGGTGCGTACGGATGCCTGGTCGGGGAGGGCTTCTTCGACGTGCAGTCGCACGGGGCGCTTCTTGGAGTAGGCGCTGATGCGCGCGCGGGTTGCTCCGCCGAGCACGACGGACTTCGGACAGCCGTCGCCGTCGAGGTTCAGCCCGGACAGTGGGATGGTTTGCAGGACGTGGATGTCCAGGAAGGCTGCAGGCACCGGGGTGTCAGTCATGATCGTCGCTTCTCTCGTGATGGTCGTGCTGCTTGATGGCGCGGAAGTAGTCCTGTTGCCAGGTGGTGCAGGTGCGGGGGCCGTCGAAGTGCCAGCTGTCGAGTTCGGCGAGCAGGCGGGCCCAGTCGAGGGGGACGCCGGCGTTGTCGGTGAGGCGCACGGCGCCGCGCAGGTCCGCGTACGGGCCGTCGGGGTTCGGCCGGACGAGCCGGTTCAACTGGTGCCGCGTGGTGGCGGGGGACATGTGCGTCGAGGCGTGTCCAAGAGCCGTGCCGATGCTGATCCGTGAGCCGGTGCCGGAACGGTTCGCGCAGCTCATCAGGGCAGCGACGGTGTAGTACGCGCGCTGGCGGCTCGGGTGTAGGCCCGGGGGCAGCCAGGGAGCGACGTACTGGTGCATCGGTCCCGGGGGCTGCTGCTCCCGCCAGGGGCCGAGCCCGCTGGCCAGTGCCCGGGGGGCGGCTCGGTCGGTGGCGATGGCGTGGGCGATGTGGTCGACGAACTTCGCGGCACGGGTGCGGCGAGGTGTGGGCGTGGTGGTGGTCATGGCGTGGCCTTCCTTGGGGGAAGGGGTAGGCGGGCGCGGGCGCGGGCGACGCGCTCGCCGGCCGAGGGGTTGCGGATGAGGTCGGCGGTGAGCTGGTCGAAGGTGTCCAGCGCGGCCACGCGCATGCGGCGTGTGGCGTCGTCGAGCCGGCCGGTGTCGTAGAGGTTCCAGAAGATGGTGTCGGCGCGGGGCCAGAAGCGCTGGGCGATGCGTGCCTTGCGGGCCCGCGCGTCGGCGGGGCGGTCGTCGAAGGCTGCGGCCAGGGCGTTGTCGAGGTGCCATTCGGCGAGGTCGGCTTCGTGGACGGCGTCGCTGATGCGCTGTGCGCCTTCCGGGTCGCGCGCGGCGGTGTGGGTGAGCAGCGGTGGTGTGGTGGTGGTCCACCACTGGTGGTCGTTGCTCTTCTCGCGGTCCTGCTCGGCGCCGACCACGCGCAGCCGCAGGGTGTCCACGACCTCGTCGGGGATCTGGTCGCAGGAGGCCAGGACCTGGGGGCGGGTCGGTGCGCGCGGTGCCCGTTGCACCTCGGTGGCAGGGTCGTTGAGCAGGACCTCCAGGTCGCGGAACAGCTGCCGGCCGCCGTCTCCCTTCACTGCGGAGGAGGGGGCGCCGCTCTCGCGGGAGCGCTGGTAGGACAGGAAGGGGTCCGGGAACGGCTCGATGTGCCCGCCCGGGTCCCGGCCGGGCTTGTGGGGCGGGTTGCGCGCTCCCCAGGTCAGGTAGCAGTCGGTGGCGAAGCGGCCGTCTGGGCTCGGCACGAGGAGGATCGCGTGCCGGAGGCGGGCGGTGAGTAGGGAGACCGGGCCCGTGGGGGAGGGGGGAGGCCGGGTCGGGTCGGTGCGTGTCGGGTTCTCCCACGGTGCGAGGTCGCTCCCGCCGTTGATGTTCGGGGCGATCAGGTGGGCGAGGAGCGTGGTGTGCAGGTCGGGGCCGATCGGGTGGTAGCCGACGGTGCCGCGCAGCACGGCGGCCATGCAGCCGGCGTGCGCGCTCACCGCGTCGTGGGAGCGGGTGCTCAGAGCTCCGCCGCTTCCGTAGTAGGCCCACATCAGGGTCTGCAGCGCCGCTTCGGCAGAGGGCACGGGGACCGCGTGGCCTTGGCTCGTGGTGTCGGAGAACCACGGTCTGGCGTTGCCGACGGCGCGTCCGATCACCAGCTTTCCGATGCCTGAGGCGCGGGGGCAGTCCTCGGTCAGCCGCGGGTCCTGGAGGAAGGGGTGGCGCCCGTGGTACAGGCGCAGGTGGGCGGCGTGCCTGCGGAAGTAGCGGTCGACGGCGCGCTGGTCGAAGCCGGTGCCGAAGAGGGAGTTGCGGCGCCGGTACCAGCTGGCGGTGCTTTCACCGGTGCGCAGGTGGTCCAGGCCGGTGACGCGGTAGGCGATGGCCGCTGCGACCCGGTAGAGGGCACCGTAGGCGATCGGATAGGGCAGGGTGAGGTCCGCGATCGAGGACGCGTCGGAGATCGTCTCGTACAGGCCGGTGCGGCGGGTGGTGCCGTCGCGGTACCGGCAGTCAATCCAGGCCCCGTGCGCCAGGTCGAAGTCGTCGGCCGGGGCGTTCATCTTCACTCCTTCGGTGTCGGGGGACGGGCCACCAGGCCCAGGTAGCGGTCGTAGAACACGGTCCATCCGGCGGCGTGCACAGGTTCTCCCAGGGCGGGGTGCACGAGCAGGACGAGTGGTCCCAGGCGCTTGTCGCCCGCCCAGCCGGCCGGGGGCTGGGCGTCGGCGCTGAGGTGCTTCTGCCAGGTGGCGTGCTGGGTTGAGACCAGTCGGTCGCGGATCGGCTCCAAGTTGTGCGGCAGGCGTGCCGGGAGCGGGAGGTCGGTGTCGGGCTCCAGGGAGAGGTGTCCGTCGGGTTGGCGCCACAGGGGGAGGATCTGGATGCTGTCGAGCCGGTAGCGGGTGGCGGCCTCCTCGTCCGTCCCGGACAGGTCCGTGAGGTCGAACAGGTCGACCAGCTCCCGCGGATGCGGGATGACCACTGGGCGGGCCGCGTCCGCCATCGCCTGCTCGCCCTCCAGGTGGGACAGCACATCCACGTCCGGGCTGTTGCCGCCCAGACGGTCCTCGAGCGCTTCCAGCAGGGACTGGACGTCTGCGGGTTCCGCGATCGCCCTGTGGCCTTGCATCAGTTCGCGACTGGCCCGCACCACGGCGGTGCTGTAGATCGCGTCCCACCGGCCGTCGTCGGGCAGACCATCGGCGGTCAGTGGCATCAGCACGGTGACCGGGACCCGGACGCGGGAGCGCTTGGTGTGGCGCCGGCCCCGGCCGGCCCGCTGGATGATCGTCGGAAGCGGCGCCAGATCGGTGACCACACGATTCAGATCCAGGTCCAGTGACTGCTCGCAGACCTGGGTCGTCACGAGCACGGCGCGCCGGGGGCGGTGGGTGCGGTCCTTGCCGAAGGCCAGCTCCACCGCCGTGGTGAGGTTGGCGCGGTCCAGCTCACGGTAGTGCGCGTGGATGAGGAAGACCTCGACGTCCCGGGGGAGGAACGCCTTCAACGCCAGTACGGTGTTCTGGGCGGAGGCTACTGTGTTGCACACGGTGAGCACGCACAGCCGCTGACGGCCACGCTCGAACAGCTGCGACACGACCCGGGCCCGGGCCCTGTCGCAGGCCGGAACCGCATCACGGCGCGTCGCCCGGGGCGAGCCTGGCAAACCGACCAACCGCACGGCCAGGAGCCTCTTCCGGCCGGTGGCCACCGCCTCCACCGTCGGGTGACCCGTGAGGCCGTCGACGTGGAACCACCCCGGGTAGGCGGGAAGGAACTCCGGCAACCGCAGACCCGGGGCGGACCCCGACAGGTAGGCCGCGGCCAGCGAACGGGCCAGCGAACGCGGCAGCGTGGCGGACATCAGCACGACCGGTACACCGAGCGCACCCCACCAGGCCAAGACGGTGCGTAGCAGGCTCTGCATGTAGGGGTAGTAGGCATGGCACTCGTCCACCACCAGAACCTTGCGGGTCAGACCGCCCATCCTTAGGACGTTGTGCCGGACCCGCAGCACCGCCAGCAGCACTTGGTCGATGGTGGAGACCGTCACCCCCGCCAGCGCTGGCCGGCCGCGGCCCTGGAGGAACTCCGGCGCGGGCGCGAGCACCAGCCCGTCGCCGTCGTCGTGGCTGAGCAGCGCGCCCTGCGGGCCACGTCCGGCCCGGCTGTGCGCCAACGTCACCGGCGACGACGCGGCCAGCGCCCGCCTCGCCCACCGCCAGACCCGCCGGAACGCCGAGTCGGTGGTGGCCACCGACGGCAGGGCCAGGTGAACCCCCATACGGGGCCCGCCCAGCCACCGCGCCGCCCACAGACCGCCCTCGGTCTTACCGCTCCCGGTCGGCCACATCAACACCAGCAGCCCCGCCCGGCCCGGCACCGCGCACCCGTGCAGCAGATCCAACAGCGACTTCTGCAACGTGTTCGGCTCGAACCGGAACCAGTCGAAGAACGTCATGACACCGGAGTCTCCTTCCACACCGGCAGACCCAGACCTGCGTCCTCCACCAATCGCGGACCGGCCACCACAGCCCGCTCCCAGTGCCGGACCACCTGCGACGGATCCCCCGCGCCGGTCAGGTGCTGCAACTGATCCACGACGAAGAAGCGTTGAGAGGCCAGCCAGTCAGCGAGCACTACAACCTCCCCAGCCAGCACCGCAGCCTCCACCGACAGCACCGGCGGCGGATCCGGAGCGCCCATGGTCTCCGCGACCGCGACCAGGTGGGCAAGCCGCTGCTCCTCCCACCGTCCTTCTCCCAACAGCCGCGCTGCGAGGGCTGGATAGCGCAGGAGGTTGCGGTGCGGCTGCGGGAAGATCCGTCCGTGGTGACCGCCGAGCAGCTGGGCTAGCCGGCGTGCGGGCGCGGTCACGGGCAGACCGTCGCCGGTGCCGTCGTAGCCGTGCAAGGGGAGTTGTACGGCCAGGTAGAGCTGGGTGGCCTCGCCGTGGGACAGGCCTCGCACACCCGAAGGCAGGGGCGGGTAGCCTTTCAACTGGGCAAATGCCGCACGCACCTTGACCTGGAAGCAGGCGCCGATCTTCCCGATGTCGTGCCAGCCCGCCCAGCAGGCGAGGAGTGATCTGGCTCGCCCTCGGTCGGTCCCGGAGTCGGGATCCAGGCCCAGTCCAGCGGTGAACGTCCGCTGTTGGCTCTCGGACATGTGCAGGTCCCACAGGGCCAGGCAGACGGCCGCGGTGTCCAGCAGATGAGCGAAGGCCGGATAGGTCAGGCCATCCGGTAATCCGTCCTCTTTTGACCACAGTATGCCGTCTATCACCCACTTTGAAGTGAGTTCCGTACCTATGCTCATACTTCGATGATAGGAGCCTGTGTCGGTGTCCGGCGGGCGTCCGTGAAGCGGCTGAGCCCGCCGCGCGGACCCGGTGCTCCCTGTCCGACGTGCGCCGTCGGTGCGGACGGCGCACGCCGAAGGCTTCGAGGTCTCGCATATGTCGGGTGCCGGAGAGACCGTAGGCTTTATGGGCTGCCTCAACGCGGTTCGTCCTGCTGTGGGGTGGATATCGTTCAAGGTTTTCCGCCCACCCGCAGACATCCCGCTTCAACCCCTCGGGTCAGCGGCGAAAGCCGCGCTTTGGGTCGCGGGCTTCGACATTGTCGAACGGCGTGAACCAGGCGGCGGGGCGCATGTTGCTGATGCCCATGGCGATGGTGGTCATGAGCGTAGGTGTCGGCCGAGCAGCACTCGGCGTGCGCACTGACCAGCGTGATCGCCGCATCCCAGTCGCGACGTTCCTCGGCTTCCTTGGCCTGCGCAACCCATTCCGCGGCACAAGTATCGCTGAGCGGCAAGCAGGTCCGCATCGAACAAGATCGGTTCAACGAGCCAGTTCGAGCGAGCGCTTACGAATCGCCCTCTATAGGGTCAGCCTCTCGGTACCAGGGTGTTCTCGTTGGTGCGGCCGGCGGCGTAGTCGTCGATGTTGCGGGCGGTGGCGTCGATGATCTGGCCGACGGCGGTGTGGGTGAAGTAGGC
>NZ_JBHZCY010000193.1:0-11976 GCF_042786665.1 Kitasatospora sp. NPDC059146
CCCGCGGCTGCTGACCCGTCCGTGGGCGCCGCCGGGGCCGCTGCGGGACCTCAAGGACGCCCTGCACGACCTGTACCTCGCGGCCGGCGCGCCGTCCCTGGCGGACATCGCGGGCGCCGTCCGGCTGGACGACTCGCTCGCCGCCGCACCGGAGCGGGACAGCGTCCGCCGCCTGCTGCGCTCGCCCCAGCTGCCGCCCAACCCGCACGACGCGGTGGCGGTGGCGTCGGTGCTGGCCCGGATGGCGGGGGGCGGGGCGGCGGTCGCGGCGGGGGAGGCCGCCCTGCGCGCCCGGAACCTGTGGATCGCGGCGGCGGCGGAGCCCCCGTACGGGCACGCCGTCGCGGACCTGCTCGATCCGATCGCCCTCGGCGTCCGTCCGACCTTCGCGTTCCCGGACATGCCCGCCACCCTGCCGACCCTGACCCCGTACGTGGACCGTCTGCACGACCGGGCGCTGCTGGACGTGGTGCGGCTGGGGGTCGGCGGGCACAGCGGCATCGTCATCGCGCGCGGTGCACCGTCGACCGGCAAGACGCGCAGCTGCTGGGAGGCGGTGCGGTCGCTGCCCGCCGACTGGCGGCTGTGGTACCCGGCCAATCCCTCCGACACCGGGCAGGTGCTCCAGGCGCTGGCGGGGGCCGGGCCGCGGACGGTGGTGTGGCTGGACCGGATCGACCGCTACCTGGACGCCGTCCAGGGGGTGACGGCCCAGCGGATCCACGACGAGATCAGGCAGGCGCTGTCCGACACCCGCCGCGCCCCGGTCCTGGTGATCGGGACGGTGTCCGACTCCGCCCGGATGCTGACGGGGGAGGGGGGCGAGGAGCTCCCGAACGCCGCCGCGCTGATGCTGATCGAGGAGGCGGGCGTCAACGTCCCCAACTCCCTGACGGGCAGTGAGCTGCTCGGGCTGGCCGCCCTGGCGCACCGGGACCCCCGGCTGTCGCTGGCCCAGGCCACCGCCAAGGAGACGGCCGTGCAGTTCCTGGCCAGCAACCACGGCGCCCACCCCGTGGTCAACGCGTACTCCTTCCACACGGCCGTGACCACCGGGGACACCGACACGCTCGTGGTGGGCGCGCGGCTCCTGCACGAGACCGGCCGCCCGCGGGAGGCGGTGGCCTGGTACCAGGCCGCGGCGGAGGCCGGCGACAGCCAGGCCGTCCGGTCGGCGGCGAGCCTGCTCAGCGAGAGCGGCGACCTGGCCGAGGCGATCTCCTGGCTGCGCGAGCGCGCCGACGCCGGCGACACCCACGCCGCGCTGGAAGCGGCGCGCCAGCTGGAGCACGACGGGCAGGACGAGGAGGCGATCACCCTCTACCAGCGCGCCGCCCAGACGGGTGGCAAGAGCCAGGCGCTGCGCTCGGCGGCGGCCGTGCTGCGTCGGCACGGCCGGGCGCCCGAGGCCCTGGCGTGGTTGCAGGGCCGGGCGCGGGACGGCGACGAGAAGGCGTACCGCGAGGCCGCCCACCTGCGCTGGACCACCGGTGACCGGGAGGGCGGACTGCGCTCCTACGAGGAGGCGGTGGCCGCCGGAGACACCACCGCCCTGCGCGAGGCGGCGGAGCACCTCCAGGCCGCGGACCGGGTCGAGGAGGCGATCGAGTGGTACCGGCGCGCCGTGCGCGGCGGCGACAAGGTGGCCCTGCGGCCGCTGGCCGACCTGTTGAAGGCCGAGGGCGACCTCGACGGCGCCCTGCCGTACTACCTGCGGGCGGCGGAGCTGTCCGACGTGCTGGCCATGCACCAGGCGGCCGCGCTCTACCGCCTGGGGAAGCAGCCGGCCCGGGCGCTGCACTGGTACCGGGAGGCCTCCCGGCACGGGGACGACTCCGCGCTGCTGCACATCGCCGCCCTCCACCAGGAGGCCGGGCGGATCGACACCGCGCTGACCTGGTACGCGAGGGCGGCCGACAGCCGGATCCGGGACGCCTACCGGGAGGCCGTCTGGATGCTCTGGGACGCGGGGCGGCTCGACGACGCCTACGCGTGGCTGGAGGGCCGCGTCGACAACGGCGACCGCCGGGCGCTGCGCGAGATGGGCGACCTGCTCCGTGAGGTCGGCAGGCTCCCGGAGGCGCTCGCCTGGTACCGCCGGTCCGCGGCGCTGGGCAGCAGGTACTCCCTCCGGCACGTGGCCCGGTTGGAGGAGCGGTGGGGGGCCGGGTCGGCGTAGCGGCCGGTCGCCCGGCGGCTCCGGTGATTTTCGGCCACGTCGCGGCCGGATTCCCCTGCGAACTTCACGAGTTACTTCACCCCAGTGATTCCGGGGTCCTTCCGGCGGTGATTACCGGGGTAATCAGAGAAATGACATGTCTCAGGAATGTGAGCAAGATGTGTGCCCTGGTATGTCCGCCTTTGGTCGGACAAGTCACCGGTGGTGAGGCGCGTAGACAGCCGGGGAATTGCCTGGGCACTACCAACTCTTGACCTTCCCTAGGGGATTACGTAGCCTCCTGATCAATACGGAGGGCCGGTCGCCGGGGTGTTCGAGCGAGCCAGTTGCCGCCGTGGGGTGACCAATTCGAATCCGTGGGGGATCTCGTGTACGACGTCATTGTTGTCGGTGCCCGCTGCGCCGGATCGCCGCTGGCCATGCTGCTGTCCCGGCAGGGCCACCGGGTGCTGGTGGTGGACCGGGCCTCGTTTCCCAGCGACTCCGTGTCGACGCACTACATCCATCAGGCCGGGCTGTTGAAGCTCAAGGAATGGGGGCTGCTCGACGAGATCGTCGGCGCCGGAACGCCGGCGCTGCGCACGATGCACTACGCCTACCGCGGGATCGAGCTCAACGGCTTCGCCGAGCCGGTCGACGGCGTGGACGCCGTCTACTGCCCGCGCCGCACCGTGCTCGACGAGATCCTCGTCAACGCGGCCCGCCGGGCGGGCGCGGAGGTGCTGGAGGGCTTCACCCTGACCGACCTGGTCTTCGACGGCGACCAGGTGGTCGGCATCCGCGGCCGCGAAGGCGACGGCCCGGAGCGGGAGTTCCGCTCGACCGTGGTGGTCGGCGCCGACGGCTTCCACTCGACGGTGGCCAAGCGCACCGGAGCCGAGCTCTACAACGTGCGCCCGGCCGCCGGGTTCATCTACTACTCCTACTACACCGGGCTGGAGGACTGGGGCCTGCACCACAAGACCGGCATGAACGAGCGCTGGTTCGGTACCTGGCCGACCAACGACGGGCTCCAGATGCTGGCGACCATCTGCACCCGCCGCCAGCTCAAGGAGTTCCGCCAGGACGTCGAGGGCCGCTTCCAGGCCGTGTTCGACGACGTGTCCCCCGAGATGGGCGTCCAACTGCGGGACCAGGGGCGGCGCGTGGAGGACTTCAAGCCGATGCGCTACCCGGACAACTACTACCGCCGCGCCTACGGTCCGGGCTGGGCCCTGGTCGGCGACGCCGGCTACCACAAGGACCCGTACACCGGGTGGGGCATCACCGACGCCTTCCTGCACGGCCAGCTGCTGGCCGACCGGCTCCACCAGGGGCTGGCCGGGGAGCGGCCGATGGAGGAGGCGCTCGCGGAGTACAACAAGCTCCGCGACGAGGAGAGCGGCGACGTCTACGACTTCACCACCACCCTCGGCGAACTCACCGAACTGCCGCCCTTCTTCCGCGCCACGATGTCCGCGATGAGCGCCACCCAGGAGTGGACCGACCGGATGCTCGGCCTGATCGGCGGCATCGTCGAGGGGTACGAGATCTACGCGCCGGACGCCCTGGAGCGCCTCTACGACAGCGCCGGAGTGCCGCAGGACCAGCGGATCTACGACCCCGCGGGCTGAGCCGCCCCGCCCGTCCGATGGTCCGTCACAGCACTGCCGCAGCAGTCGTTCCAGTCCGCCGAGGGAGCCAGCAGATGACCAATGCCGCCAGCATGTACGACCTGATCAGCGAACAGCCCGAGCAGAGACCGTACTTCGAGACCGGCGGGACCGGCCGGTCGCACGAGTTCTACACCGGCGAGGAGCAGCACCGCAGGGAGATGGAGCGGATCTACGGCCGCCGCTGGCTGCCCGTGGACCACGTCTCCCGGCTCAAGGAGAAGGGCGCGTTCAGCACCCTGAACATCGGTACCGGATCCGTCCTGCTGCTGCACGGCGACGACGGCATCCAGGCCTACCACAACTACTGCCGCCACCGCGGCTACAAGCTGGTCGAGGAGGCCTCCGGCAAGCGGCAGAGCCTGGTCTGCCTCTACCACTGCTGGGTGTACGACCGCAACGGCGCGCTCAAGAGCCTCAACGGCACCTACCTCGACCACTTCTTCGCCAAGGAGAAGAACGGGCTGCTGCCGATCCGCACCGAGATCCGGCACGGCGTCGTCTTCATCGCCTTCTCCGACGACGCCCCGGACCTGGACGAATCCCTCGGCGAGTTCGGCGAGTTCGCCCGCGTCTACCACCTGGACGAACTGGAGTGCATGGAGGCCAAGGACTACCCGGTCGCCTCCAACTGGAAGCTCGTCGCGCACAACGTCAACGAGAGCCTGCACTTCCCGACCGCCCACAAGGACCTGCACCGGATCACCGACTTCGACGACGCCGGCACCTACGACCTCCAGGGCGACATCGTCGGCGCCTGGCAGTCGATCCGCGGCGGCTTCAACTCCGTCTCCATGACCGGCCGCAGCCGCCGCGAACCGATGCCGCTGGTGCCCGAGGCCGACCGGCAGCGGATCAACTGGATCACCATCCTGCCCAACCTGCTGTTCGGCTTCACCGCCGACTACGTGATGATGCAGTGGGTCTGGCCGGAGAGCCCCGGCACCTGCCTGGTCCGGCACTTCTGGCTCTTCCACCCCTCCGAGACCGCCAAGGAGGACTTCTCCCACGAGGCCGTCTTCGCGCTGTGGGACAAGGCCAACTACGAGGACTGGGCGATGTGCGAGCGCACCCACCGGGGCCTGGCGAACCCGCACTGGGCCCCCGGGCAGCTCTCCCTCGACGAGGAGGTGGTCTCCCAGATCGACGCCTGGGTCGCGGAACAGACAGCTGAGATGGACCCGACAACTCCTCCCGTCAGCTCCGACGCCGCCCCGGCCGCCGAGGCCCGCGCATGACGACGAACTGCTACCTCATCGGCGGCACCCGGGTCCTGACCGCGTGCGCCGCCCGGCTCCTCGACGCCGGCGTGCACATCGAGGGCGTCCTCAGCGACGACCCGGCCGCGGCCGCCTGGGCCGCCGAACACCGGATACCGCTGCTCGACCCGCGCGGCGACCTCCGGGAGCTGCTCTCCCGACGGCCGTTCGACTACCTGCTCAGCACCGTCAACTTCCGGATCCTGCCCGCGGACGTGCTCGCGCTGCCCAGGATCGCCGCCGTCAACTTCCACGACGGCCCGCTGCCCCGCTACGCCGGCAGCCACGTCCCGGCCTGGGCGCTGTACGAGGGCGCCACCCGCCACGCCGCCACCTGGCACCGCATGACGGAGACCGTCGACGCCGGAAGCGTGCTGCTGGAGCGCTGGTTCCCGATCCGCGAGCACTCCACCGCCCTGTCGCTGACCTACGAGACGGCCGAGACCGGCATCGAACTGTTCGGCGACCTCGTCCCGCACCTGGTGGCCGGCACCCTGCCCGAACCGGTCGACACGGCCGGCCGCGAACGCCGCTTCTACCGCCGCGCCGCCCGGATGGCCGACGGCGGCGTCATCCACGCCGGCACCACCGCCGCCGAAGCCGTCCGCACCGCCAAGGCCCTCGACTACGGCTCCTTCCCCAACCCGCTCGGGCTGCCCGTGTACCTCACCGGGCAGGGCGCGGTGTTCACCCGGCAGGTCCGCTCGATCCCCCGCGCCGACGCCCGCACCGGCACCACCGCGCTCTCCGTGACCACCTCCGCGCTGACCCTGGCCGGACCGGACGCCGACCTCGTGCTCAGCGACTTCACCGCCGTCGACGGCACCGCCCTCAGCGGGCAGGCCGCCGCCCAGTGCCTCGGCATCGTCGAGGGCGCCCCGGTGCCGCCCGCCCCGCAGGACCTGCTCGCCTCCCTCGCCGCCGCCCAGGAGCAGCTGCGACCCCACGAGCCCTGGTGGCGCGCCCGCCTGACGGACCTGCGTCCGGCCCGGCTGCCCGCCGGGGACTTCACCGCCGCCACGGCCCACTACGGCCGCTACGAGCTGGCGTTCACCCCCGCCTCGCGCGAGGACACCGCGGAGGTCGTCCGCGCCTTCCTGCGCGCGGTCGCCGAGCGTACGGACGCCGGGCATACGGTCGCCGGGCGTACGGACGCCGAGCGCACGGACGCCCCGGCCGGTCAGGACGCCCCCGGGGGCTTCGACTTCGCCTGGTCGCCGTCCGCCGCGCGGGACCTCGCCGAGCGCACCCACGGACTCGTCGCCGCCCGCCACCCCGTCCGCTTCGACACCGAGGACACCGCCGCGACGCTGCGCCGCAAGCTCGACCGGGCCGCCGAGAAGGGCGGCTACGCCGCCGACCTGGAGGCCCGGCTCGGCCTGGCCGGGCGCCCGCTGGGCGAGCGGGAGCCGGCCTTCACCCGGGTCATGGTCCTGGAACGCGGCGCGGGCGAGGAGGCCTCCGCCGAACCGCACACCGAGGTCGCGCTGCTGTGCGTGCAGGACGGCCCGCCCACGGTGTTCGTTCGGGAGACCGCCATGGACTCCGAGGAGGCGCTGGCGTTCACCGAGCGGGTCGAGGACCTCTTCCTGGCCGCGCTGTTCCACGGCGAAGACGGGACGCCCGTGGCGAGCGGTCGCACCGGGGACGCCTCGGCACGTGCGAGCACCGATGCCCCGGCGACCGGGGCCGACCCGGACGCCACCGAGGGCCCGACCGTGCTCGACCTGGTGGCCGCCGCCGTCGCCGAACGGCCCCGCGCCGTCGCCGTGCGCTGCGGCGACCGCACCCTCGACTACGCCCACCTCGACGCCTGGGCGGACGCGATCGCCGCCCGCCTCCACGACCACGGCATCGAACCCGGCTCGGTGGTCGGCATCCTGACCGAACGCGGCCCCCACCTGCTGCCCGCCCTGCTCGGCGTCCTGCGGGCCGGCGCCGCCTTCCTGCCGCTGGACCCGGGCTACCCGGCCGACCGGCTGCGCCGCTACACCGAGGTCGCCCGCTGCGACCTGGTCCTCACCGACGACCGCACCCACGCCCTCGGGCAGTCGCTCGGCGCCGCCCTGCGCGTGCCGGAGGCGGACGGCGCCGCGATGGCCGTGCCGGCCCCGGTCGGTGGCCGCGACCTCGCGTACGTGCTGTTCACCAGCGGATCCACCGGCGACCCCAAGGGCGTCGAGGTCGAGCACGGCGCCCTGGCCAACTTCCTCACCGGCATCGGCACCCGCCTGGCCGTACCGGCCGACGCCCGGGTGCTCGCGCACACCACGGTGGCCTTCGACATCTCCCTGCTGGAGCTGCTCCTGCCGCTGACGCTCGGCGCCACCGTCGTCCTCGCCTCCCGCGAGACCGCGCGCGACCCGCACCGGCTGGCCGAACTGACCGGCGAAGTGACCGTCGCCCAGGCGACCCCGAGCCTGTGGCGCCTGCTGCTGGAGACCGGCTGGACCCCGCCCGCCTCGCTCACCGTCCTGTCCGGCGGCGAGGCGCTGCCGGCGAGCGTCGCCCGGCAGCTGCACGCCTCCGCCCGGGAACTGTGGAACCTCTACGGCCCGACCGAGGCCACCATCTGGGTCTCCTGCCACCGGGTCACCGACACCGACGCCCTGCTGCCGCTCGGCGAACCCCTGCCGAACCTCCGGCTGCACGTCCTGGACGAGCGCTCGGAGCCCGTCCCGGCCGGTGGCACCGGCGCCCTCCACCTCTCCGGCGCCGGGCTCGCCCGCGGCTACGCCCACCGCCCGGACCTCACGGCGGACGCCTTCGTCGTCCACCCCACCAGCGGCGTACGCCTGTACCGCACCGGGGACGAGGTGCGGCTGCACCCGGACGGCGCCGTCGAATGGCTGGGCCGGGCCGACGCCCAGGTGAAGGTGCGCGGCAACCGGATCGAACCGGCCGAGATCGAGCGGGTGCTGGAGCGTTTCGACGGCATCACCGCGGCCGTCGTCGGCGCCGCCCGCTTCGAGGGGCGCGGCGAACCGCGCCTGACGGCCTACCTGGTCGGCGGAGCGACGGCCACCAAGTCCCGGCTGGACGCCTTCGTGCGCGCCGCGCTGCCGGACTACATGGTCCCCGACGCCTACGTGCGCATCGACGCCCTCCCGCTCACCGACAACGGCAAGGTCGCGCGCACCCGGCTGCCCGAGCCGAAGCGGGACAACATCGTCCGCGCGGCCGACGGGGCGGAGCCGGCGCGCCCGGCGGTGCAGGACCGCACCGCCGGGATCGCCCGGGTCTTCGCCGCCACGCTCGGGCACACCGAGTTCACCGCGGACGACAACTTCTTCGACCTCGGCGGCGACTCGGCCAGCGTCACGGTGGCCGCGGCGCAGCTGAGCACGGCACTGGGCCTGCGGATCAGCGCGGCGGACGTCTTCGCGACCGGCACGCCGGCCAAGCTGGCCCGGCTGCTGGGCGCGGGGGAGGGGGAACCGGCACCGACCGTGCCCGCGCCCGTGGCCCTGCCCGTACCGGTGGTCGAGGCCGTACCGGTGGCCGAGACCGAGACCGAGACCGAGACCGAGACCGAGAGCGAGACCGAGGTCGTGGTCGTGGTCGAGGCCGTTGCGGCCCCCGTACCGGCCCCGGTCGTCGTCCGGGAGCAGGCCCCGCCCGTGGCCCCGGCGCCCGCCGCCGCGCGGCCGCAGCCCGCCCCGCGCCCGGCCGAGGACGGCGCGCTGGCCGTCGTCGGCATGGCCTGCCGCTTCCCCGGCGCCGCCACCCCGGACGAGTTCTGGCGCAACCTGATGGACGGCGCCTCGGGCGTCGGCCCGGCCCCGGCCGGGCGGCGCGGCTGGGCCGAGCTGTGGTCCGACACCGACGACGTGCCGACCGGCTGGCTCGACGGCGTCGAGTACTTCGACCCCGCGCGCTTCGGCCTCACCGACCGCGAGGCCCGGCGGATGGACCCGCTCCAGCGCCTGCTGCTCAGTGTCACGGCCGAGGCGCTGGAGAGCTGCGGCCACGACCACACCTCGCTCGGCGCGGACACCGGCGTCTTCGTCGGCACGATCGCCAGCGACTTCCCCGAACTGGTCGCCCGCAGCACCGGCCACGCCGACCCGCACGCGGCCACCGGCACCGCCATGTCGATGATCGCCAACCGGCTGTCGCACGTCTTCGACTGGTCGGGGCCGAGCATCGTGGTGGACACCGCCTGCTCCTCCTCCCTGGTCGCCCTGCACCAGGCCGCCATGCACCTGCGCGCGGGCGACGTCGACGCCGCCGTGGTCGGCGCGGCCAACCTGGTGCTCACCCCGGACAAGTCCCGCTCCTACGCGCGCACCGGCATGCTGTCCCCGCAGGGGCGGTGCCGCACCTTCGACGAGGCGGCGGACGGCTACGTACGGGGTGAGGGCTGCGGCGTCGTCGTCCTCAAGCGGCTCGCCGACGCCGAGCACGACGGGGACCCGGTGCTCGCGGTGATCCGCGGCACCGCCGTCAACCACACCGGCGGCAGCGCCGGATTCCTCACCGCGCCCAGCAAGCCCGCCCAGGAGGCGGTGCTGCGCAAGGCCCTCGCCGCCGCCGGCCGCACCGCCGAGGACATCGGCTACATCGAGGCGCACGGCACCGGCACCCCGCTGGGCGACCTGATCGAGCTGGAGGCCCTGCACGCCGTCCTCGGCCGGGGCCGGGAGGAGGCCCGGCCGCTCCCGGTCGGATCGGTGAAGACCAACCTCGGCCACCTGGAGCCCGCCGCCGGCATCGCCGGCCTGATCAAGACCGTCCTCGCGCTCCAGGCGGCGACCATCCCGCCCTCGCTCAACTACCGCACCCCGAACCGGGCGTTCGACTTCGCCGGTTCGCCGCTGGTCGTCGCCGACCGGGCGCTGCCGTGGGACGGGCCGAAGGCGGCGGGCGTCAGCAGCTTCGGCTTCGGCGGCGTGAACGCGCACGTCGTGCTGGAGGCCGCGCCGGACACCGCCCCGGTGCAGGACGGCGGGCCCCGGCTGGTCGTCCTGTCGGCCGGCTCGGAGGCGGCCTTGCGCACCCTCGCCGAGCGGCTCGTCCTGATGCTGGACTCCCCGCACTGCCCGCCGCTGGCCGCGCTGAGCGAGGCCGCCCTGCGCCGCCCGGCCCAGGCGCACCGACTCGCCTGCGTGGTGAACGGCGTGGAGCAGCTCGACGACAAGCTCCGGCTGTTCCTGGCCGGGGCGGGCACCTCGCGCTCGCTGCACACCGGCGTGGTCTCCGGCACGGCCAGGGCCGGCCGGGAGCCGCTCGACCCCGGCGCCTCCAGGGAGCAACTCGACGACGCCGCACGGCAGTTCGTCACCGGGGTGGACCTGTCCACCGGCCCGGGTCGGGCGGGCGTGCGGTTCCCGACCGCACCGCACGAGGAGCGCTTCCTGTGGCCGGCCCCGGCCCCCGCCCCCGTGGCCGCAGCGGTCCCCGTTGCCGCGCCCGCACCCGCGCCGGCCGGTCCGTCCGTCCGCCGCTGGGACGGGCAGCCCGAGGCCGCCGAGCACCTCGTGCTCGGGCGGCCGACCCTGCCCGGCGCCGCGTACCCCGGCCGGGTCGCCGAACTCCTCGGCCGGGACGGCTTCACCCTGCGCGACCTGACCTTCCGGATGCCCGTCGAAGGCGCCGACACCCTCACGGCCGAGCAGGACGGACCCACCGTCCGGTTCCGCAACGCCGCCGGGGCACTGGTCTGCGACGGCGAGGTGGCCGCCGCCGAGGCGCCGTCCCCCCTCGCCCCGCCCGCCGCCCACGGCCTGGCACCCGTGGACCTCGACGCGATGTACCGGGCCCACGAACAGGCCGGGCTGCACTACGGCCCCGGCTACCGCACCGTCACCGCGCTGTCCACCACCCCCGGACAGGCCGTCGGCACCCTCCGCGCCGACGACCGACCGTACGGGCCGCTGGACGCCCGGCTGCTCGACGGCGCCTTCCAGGTCGCGCTCGCCGCCTGCGGCGCGCGGGGACTGTACGTCCCCTTCGCCGTCGAGCGGCTCACCGTCCGCGGCCCGCTGCCCGCCACCGCCCGGGTGCACGCCCGGCGCGACCGGGAGGCCGGCCCCGACGCCGGGCTGCTCAGCGCGAGCCTGGTGATCCTGGACGGCGACCAGCCCGTGCTGGAGGCCCGCGGGATCACCTGGAAGCGGATCTCGCCGACCCCGCCGGGGCCGGCACCCGAGCCCGACCCGCGGCGGGAGACCGCCCACGGCGCACCCGCGACCGCGCCCACCGGCGGCACCCGGCCCACCGCACCGCCGCCCCCGCCCCGGCGGACCGGCGGCGCCCTCCGGGCCACGCTCGCCCAGTGGGTGGCGTCCGCCCTGGAACTGGACGCCGACACCCTCGAAGGCGACCGGCCGCTCCAGGAGCTGGGGCTCGACTCGGTCCTGGCCGTCTCGCTGGCCCAGGACATCCGGTCCCGGCTGGACGTGGACATCCCGATCACGCTGCTGCTGGAGGTCGGCACGGTCGACCGGCTGTCCGCCGCGCTGCGCGAGGAGTACGGCGTCGCCGACGGCCCGGCCGAGCCGGCCCCCGCTGCCCCGCCGGAGCGCACCGAGGCCCCCGCGGCCAGGGAGGTCCCCGTGGCCACCGCGGCTACTGCCGCTCCGCGCGACGACCAGCAGGACGACGGTCCCCGTGACGACGGCCCCCGCCACGACGACGAGCGCCACGACATCGCCGTCATCGGCGTCGACGGCGTCTTCCCGAACGCCGCGAACCCCGCCGAGCTCTGGCGCGTCCTGACCGACGGCCAGGACTGCCTGCGCGAAGTGCCCGCCTCCCGCTGGGACATCGACGCGTACTACGGCACCGAGGGCGAGCCCGGCACCGTGTACCTGCGGCGGGCCGGCTTCGTCGACGGACTGACCGACTTCGACGCCGGGTTCTTCCGCCTCTCGCCCGCCGAGGC
>NZ_JBHZCY010000194.1:0-11863 GCF_042786665.1 Kitasatospora sp. NPDC059146
TTCCGAACCCGGAAGCTAAGCCTCACAGCGCCGATGGTACTGCAGGGGGGACCCTGTGGGAGAGTAGGACGCCGCCGAACAATCATTCAGAAAAGGCCCACCCGGGTGACCGGGTGGGCCTTTTCGTATTTCCGGGGAAGATGTCAGAGCTGCCGCTTGAATCCGAGGTGCGAGGCCGTGAAGCCGAGTCGCTCGTAGAACCGGTGCGCGTCCGTGCGGGTCGCGTCCGAGGTGAGTTGGACGAGGTCGGCGCCGAGTTCGCGGGAGCGCTCGACGGCCCACTCGATCAACTCGGTGCCGAGTCCGCTGCCGCGTTCGTCGGCGTGGATGCGGACGCCCTCGATGATCGTGCGGGTGGTGCCGGCCCGGGAGAGGCCCGGGATCACCGTGAGCTGGAGGGTGCCGACGACGCGGCCGGCGCGTTCGGCGACGACCAGGTGCTGGTGCGGGTCGCGGTCGATGCGGGTGTAGGCGGTGCGGTAGGGGGTGAGGTCGTCGGGGCTCTCGCGGGTGGCGCCCAGCGGGTCGTCCGCGAGCATGGCCACGATCGCCGGCAGATCGCCTTCGCCGGCCCGTCGGATCGTCAGAACAGCCGTTTCAGTCATGATCAGAGGATAAGGAGGGCCGAGGGGGTCGGCGGACTCTGTCTACGCCCGTAGCGTGCCTCCAGGGCCCGCTGTGGCCCACCACGGTCCGATGCCGGGTCACTCCCCGGGCCCGGCGCTGGTGATGACGGCGAAGACGGCTCCGTGCCGGTCCAGCAGCTGGGCGAGCCGGCCGACCCCGTGGAGGTCCGTCGCCGGGATCCGGACCTTCGCGCCGAGCCGGTCGGCGATGGCGAGGCAGGCGTCCACGTTGGGGACCTCGAAGTAGGGGAGCCAGTGCGAGCGGGTGCCGCGGGCGGTGTGCTCGGGGCTGAGCTGGAGGATGCCGCCGTGGGCGTCGTCGGTGCCGCCGCCGGACGGGGTGAGCACGGTGTAGAACGCCTCGCCGAGCGGGACGTCCTGTTCCTGCCAGTCGAAGACCGTGCGGTAGAAGGCCTTGGCCCGTTCCGCGTCGACGCTGTAGCACTCGGCCCAGCAGAGGCTGACCTGGTCGTTGACGACGTCCAGGCCGCGGGTGTCGTGCGGCTGCCAGACCGCGAAGTCGGCGCCGGTCGGGTCGGTGTAGCCGGCCATCCGGCCCGCGGTGAAGACGTCGAAGGGGGTGAACCGGATGCGGCCGCCTGCCTGTTCGACCAGGTCGGTGGTGCGGTCGGCGTCCTCGGTGGTGAAGTAGAGGGTCCAGCCGGGGAGCGTGCCCTCCTCGGCGAGCGGGCCGAGGGCGGCGACGGTGCGGCCGTCGAGCTGGAAGAAGCCGTAGCCGCCGGCTTCGGGGCCGGCCGAGTCGAAGGTCCAGCCGAACAGCGCGGAGTAGAAGTCGACGGAGGCCCGGGTGTCGGGGCTGCTCAGGTCGAGCCAGTTCGGGGAGCCGGGGCGGAAGTCGGTGTTGAGCATGGCGGCACTGCTCCTCGGACGGGTCCCGTGCGGGCGCGGGCGCGGTCGACGACCCCCTGGACCCTTTCAGCCTGGCACCTCGGTCGGGGCGGTGCACGGCAGGCCCGGCGGGCGGTCCGGCGGGCGGTCCGGACCTGTCCGCGCCGGGCGGTACGGTGCGTAACGGAATGGTCCACCCGTACCGGTCGAAGGGGGCTCCGGTGGGCAAGCAGGCGCAGTCGGGGCAGGAGGTGCCCCGCCAGCTCGCGCAGGTCGAGGGCGTGCTGGAGCGGATCACCTACGCCAATGAGGAGACCGGCTACACGGTGGCCCGGGTGGACACCGGCCGGGGCGGGAACGACCTGCTGACGGTGGTGGGCGCGCTGCTGGGGGCGCAGGTCGGGGAGTCGTTGCGGCTGCACGGGCGGTGGGGCTCGCACCCGCAGTACGGGCGGCAGTTCACGGTGGAGAACTACACCACGGTGCTGCCCGCGACCGTCCAGGGCATCCAGCGGTACCTGGGCTCGGGGCTGATCAAGGGGATCGGCCCGCGGTTCGCCGAGCGGATCGTCGAGCGCTTCGGGGTGGAGACCCTGGAGGTGATCGAGAACGAGCCGGGCCGGCTGATCGAGGTGCCGGGGCTGGGGCCCAAGCGCACCAAGAAGATCGCCGCGGCCTGGGAGGAGCAGAAGGCCATCAAGGAGGTGATGGTCTTCCTCCAGGGGGTCGGGGTGTCGACCTCGCTGGCGGTGCGGATCTACAAGCAGTACGGGGACGCCTCGATCGGGGTGGTGCGCAACGAGCCGTACAAGCTGGCCTCGGACGTCTGGGGCATCGGCTTCCTGACGGCGGACCGGATCGCCCAGGCGGTGGGCATTCCGCACGACAGTCCGGAGCGGGTGAAGGCGGGCCTGCAGTACGCGCTGTCGCAGAGCACCGACCAGGGGCACTGCTACCTGCCGGAGGAACGGCTGATCGCGGACGGCGTGAAGCTGTTGCAGGTGGACGTGGGGCTGGTGATCGACTGCCTGGCGGAGCTGGTCGCGGCGGAGGGGGTGGTGCGCGAGGCGGTGCCGGGGGAGGCGGGCGAGCCGATCACCGCGGTGTACCTGGTGCCGTTCCACCGGGCGGAGATCTCGCTGGCCAACCAGCTGCTGCGGCTGCTGCGTTCGGACTCCGACCGGATGCCGTGGTCGGCGGAGGTGGACTGGCCGGTGGCGCTGGAGTGGCTGGCCCGGCGGACCGGGGCGGCGCTGGCGCCGGAGCAGGAGCAGTCGGTGCGGCTGGCGCTGACCGAGAAGGTCGCGGTGCTGACGGGTGGTCCGGGCTGCGGCAAGTCGTTCACGGTGAAGTCGATCGTGACGATGGCGCTGGCCAAGCGGGCGAAGGTGGTGCTGGCGGCGCCGACCGGGCGGGCGGCCAAGCGGCTGGCGGAGCTGACCGGGGCGGAGGCCTCGACGGTGCACCGGCTGCTGGAGCTCAAGCCGGGCGGTGACGCCGCGTACGACCGGGACCGGCCGCTGGACGCCGACCTGGTGGTGGTGGACGAGGCCTCGATGCTGGACCTGATCCTGGCGAACAAGCTGGTCAAGGCGGTGCCGCCGGGCGCCCACCTGCTGTTCGTGGGGGACGTGGACCAGCTGCCCTCGGTGGGGGCCGGTGAGGTGCTGCGGGATCTGCTGGCCGAGGACGGGCCGATCCCCTCGGTGCGGCTGACCCGGATCTTCCGGCAGGCGCAGCAGTCGGGCGTGGTGACCAACGCGCACCGGATCAACGAGGGGAAGCCGCCGTTGACGGAGGGTCTGGCGGACTTCTTCCTGTTCGTGGAGGACGACACCGAGCGGGCGGCCGGTCTGACGGTGGACGTGGTGGCCCGCCGGATCCCGCAGAAGTTCGGCTACGACCCGCGCCGGGACGTCCAGGTGCTGGCGCCGATGCACCGGGGCCCGGCGGGGGCGGGGAACCTGAACACCCTGTTGCAGGGGGCGGTGACGCCGGCCCGGGAGGGTCTGGCGGAGCGGCGTTTCGGCGGGCGGACCTTCCGGGTGGGGGACAAGGTCACCCAGATCCGCAACAACTACGACAAGGGGCGGAACGGGGTCTTCAACGGCACAGTGGGAGTGGTGACCGCCCTCAGCGTGGACGACCAGCGGTTGACGGTGCTCACCGACGAGGACGAGGAGGTGCCGTACGACTTCGACGAGCTGGACGAGCTGGCCCACGCCTACGCGGTGACGATCCACCGCTCGCAGGGAAGTGAATACCCGGTGGTGGTGATTCCGGTCACCATGTCCGCTTGGACGATGCTCCAGCGAAACCTGCTCTACACGGCTGTGACCAGGGCGAGGAAACTCGTCGTGCTGGTCGGGTCACGGAAGGCGATCGCGCAGGCTGTGAGGGCCGTCAGTGCAGGTCGGCGGCACGCCGCGCTGGATCATCGACTTGCTTCTGGATGATTATCCAACAGGATGGTTGCCTCTAATGTTCTCTTGACGTGAAGAGATTTACGGCAGAGCCTAGGGTGGTGCCGATCTTGTCCGGTTCGTACCGGCAGGGGCAGCAGGTTTTGTAGGGGCGGGCCCTTCCGGGCCACCCCGGGTGCGCGACTGTCCTCCGGATGGGGGATCGTGGAGTCAGTCAGGGCACCTTGGAAGAGGATTCATTTCGTCGGTGAGGAAGACGTGAGCGACAACTCGGTAGTACTGCGGTACCAGGACGGCGAGTACGAGTACCCCGTCGTCGAGAGCACTGCGGGCAACTCCGGCTTCGACATCTCGAAGCTGCTCCCGCAGACCGGCCTGGTCACCCTGGACAACGGCTTCGGTAACACCGCCGCGTACAAGTCCGCGATCACCTTCGTGGACGGCGACAACGGCATCCTGCGGTACCGCGGCTACCCGATCGAGCAGCTCGCCTCGCAGGGCGGCTTCATCGAGACCGCGTACCTCCTGATCAACGGTGAGCTGCCCAACGCGGCCCAGCTGGCGGAGTTCAACCGCGAGATCACCCAGCACACGCTGCTGCACGAGGACGTCAAGCGCTTCTTCCAGGGCTTCCCGCGGGACGCCCACCCGATGGCCATGCTGTCCTCGGTGGTCGGCGCGCTCTCCACGTTCTACCCGGAGAGCCACAACCCGTTCGACGCGGCCCAGCGCCACCTGTCGACCGTCCGCCTGCTGGCCAAGCTGCCGACGATCGCCGCGTACGCGTACAAGAAGGCGATGGGCCAGCCCTTCGTCTACCCGCGCAACGACCTGAGCTACGTCGAGAACCTCCTGCGGATGACCTTCGCCGTCCCCGCCGAGGACTACGAGCTCAACCCGGTCATCGTCAACGCCCTGGACAAGCTGCTCATCCTGCACGCGGACCACGAGCAGAACTGCTCCACCTCCACCGTGCGCCTGGTCGGCTCCAGTCACGCCAACCTGTTCGCCTCGATCTCGGCGGGCATCTCGGCGCTGTGGGGCCCGCTGCACGGCGGTGCCAACCAGGCCGTCCTGGAGATGCTGGAGAGCATCCAGAAGGACGGCGGCGACGTCGACGCGTTCATCACGAAGGTGAAGAACAAGGAAGCCGGCGTCAAGCTGATGGGCTTCGGCCACCGCGTCTACAAGGCCTTCGACCCGCGCGCCGCGCAGGTCAAGCTGCTGGCGCACGAGGTCCTCGGCCAGCTCGGCAAGAGCGACGAGCTGCTGGAGATCGCGCTCAAGCTGGAGGAGCACGCCCTCAAGGACGACTTCTTCATCTCGCGCAAGCTGTACCCGAACGTGGACTTCTACACGGGTCTGATCTACCGCGCCATGGGCTTCCCGACCAGCATGTTCACCGTGCTGTTCGCCCTCGGCCGGCTGCCGGGCTGGATCGCCCACTGGCACGAGATGATCAACGACCCGACCAGCCGGATCGGCCGCCCGCGCCAGATCTACACCGGCACCGCGATCCGCGACTACGTCGAGCTCGAACAGCGCTGACGTCGCACCGCACCGAAAGGGGCCCGGCCGCTGCTGAGCGGCCGGGCCCCTTCGCGTCCCCGCCCGCGGACCCGGAAGGCCCGCGGACGGGGACGGAACCGTACGGCGCACGACTCCGGGGCCGGCCGCGACCGGGGACGGCCGCTCAAAGCGTCCCTGGCCCGCCACAACCCCGGCGCCGTGCGCGAAGGCCGTCGAGGATTCGACGACCGTTCCCGGGGCCCGCCGGAGCCCCGTCGGCGACAGCCCGCCGGAAGTGCGGGGACACATTGCCGTTGATCGTGCCCCGCCCAGCGGAAAAACTGCCGCACTACCAACCTAAGACGTATCAGGGTGCGAGAAGTTACGCCCGGGGGGTGTGAGCTGCCTCTCGCCACGCTCCGTAGGCGCCTCGTACCGCGCCCATATCACACCTTCCCTCGCGCACGACGTCACCCTCCCCGCAGTCACGGCAACCGAGCGTGATAGGAATCGTGGCATTCCGGTACGGACCGTCGCGCCCCCTCGTCGCGCGACGGCGGAACTGGGGAGGGAGTGCGCAGATGGCCAGGAACGTCGTCGTCACCGGCGGTGGCACGGGAATCGGGTACGAAGTCGCGCGGCGGTTCGCCGAGGCGGGTGAGCACGTGGTGATCGTCGGTCGGCGCCGGGCCGTCCTGGAGAAGGCCGCGATCGACCTCGGGCCGAACGTCACCCCGCTGGTGTGCGACCTCGCCGACCCGGACGCCGTGGAGGCCGCGCTGGCGGAACTGCCCGAGCGGATCGACGTGCTGGTGAACAACGCCGGCAGCCGGGAGACCGTGGTCGGCGGCGGGCCGCACGCCCTGCTGGCCCGCTGGCGCGGCGACTTCGAGCGCAACGTGCTGACCGTGGTGCTGCTCACCGAGTCGATCCGGGACCGGCTCACCCCGGGCTCCGGCCGGGTCGTCACCATCAGCTCCATCGCCGCCCTGCGCGGGGCCGGCTCCTACGGTGCGGCGAAGGCCTCCCTGCACGCCTGGAACCACTTCCTGGCCGCGCAGTTGGGCACCTCGGGGATCACCGCCAACATCGTCGCGCCGGGCACGGTGGCCGGCACCGAGTTCTTCGGGCCGCGGCTGGACGAGCCCGAGGTGGCCCGCCGGGCGGCGCGCACGCTGCTCGGCCGGATCGGCGAGACCGGGGAGGTCGCGGCGGCGGTCACCTTCCTCGCCTCGCCCGAGGCCGGGTTCATCACCGGCGAGATCCTGCACTGCAACGGCGGGGAACTGCTGGGGCGTTGAGGCGTCGAGGCGCTGCGGCGTCGGTGCGTGACGAGGGGCCCGGACCGGGGACGGTCCGGGCCCCTCGGGCCGTCCGGCCGGGCTCAGGCGGCCCGGAAGCGGCGCAGCCGGAGGCTGTTGCCGACCACGAAGAGCGAGGAGAAGGCCATCGCGGCCCCGGCGATCATCGGGTTCAGCAGTCCGGCGGCGGCCAGCGGGATCGCCGCGACGTTGTAGCCGAAGGCCCAGCAGAGGTTGCCCCGGATGGTGGCGAGGGTCCGGCGGCCGAGCCGGACGGCGTCGGCGGCGGCGCGCAGGTCGCCGCCGACCAGGGTGAGGTCGCCGGCCTCGATCGCGGCGTCGGTGCCGGTGCCCATCGCCAGGCCCAGGTCGGCCTGGGCGAGCGCGGCCGCGTCGTTGACGCCGTCGCCGACCATCGCCACGACCCGGCCCTCGGCCTGGAGCCGGCGGACCGTCGCCACCTTGTCCTCGGGCAGCACCTCGGCGATGACGTCCCGCGGTGCGACGCCGAGCTCGGCGGCCACCGCCTCGGCCACCGTGCGGTTGTCGCCGGTCAGCAGCACCGGGGTCAGGCCCAGGGCGCGCAGCCGGGCGACGGCCTCGACGCTGGTCGGCCGGAGCGCGTCCGCCACCTCCAGGACGGCCCGGGCCCCGCCGTCCCAGCCGACCGCGACCGCGGTGCGGCCGGCCGCCTCGGCGGCGGTCACGGCGCGGGCCAGGACGGGCGGCAGGGGTTGGGCGTGGTCGGCCAGCAGGGCCGCCCGCCCGGCCGTGACCGTACGGCCGTCCACGACGCCCTGCACGCCCCGGCCGGGCAGGTTGCGGAAGTCCCGGACCGGCGGCAGTGCGCCGAGGCGGTCGGCGGCGGTGGTGGCGATGGCCCGGGCGATCGGGTGCTCGGAGGCGTGCTCCAGGGCGCCGGCCAGGCGCAGCGCCTCGGCCTCGGTGACCTCCTCGGCGGTGTGCACGGCGAGCAGGGTCATCCGGCCGGTGGTGACGGTGCCGGTCTTGTCCAGGACGACGGTGTCGACCCTGCGGGTGGTCTCCAGTACCTCGGGGCCCTTGATCAGGATGCCGAGCTGGGCGCCGCGGCCGGTGCCGACCAGCAGGGCGGTCGGGGTGGCCAGGCCCAGGGCGCACGGGCAGGCGATGATCAGCACGGCCACCGCGGAGGTGAACGCCGCGGTGGGGCTGTCGGTGGCCAGCAGCCGGCCGACCAGGGTGGCAAGGGCGATCAGGATGACCACCGGGACGAAGACCGCGGAGATCCGGTCGGCCAGGCGCTGGGCGGCGGCCTTGCCGTTCTGGGCCTCCTCGACCAGCTTGGCCATCCGGGCCAGCCGGGTGTCCGCGCCGACCCTGGTGGCCTCGACCACCAGCCGGCCGCCCGCGTTGACGGTGGCGCCCGTCACGGTGTCCCCGACGGCGACCTCGACCGGGACGGACTCGCCGGTCAGCATCGAGGCGTCCACCGCGGAACTGCCCTCGACCACCGTGCCGTCGGTGGCGACCTTCTCGCCGGGGCGGACCACGAAGCGGGTGCCGACGGTCAGCCGGTCCACCGGTAGCCGGACCTCGCGCCCGCCCCGGAGCACGGTCACGTCCTGGGCGCCGAGGTCCAGCAGGGCGTGCAGGGCCGCGCCGGCCCGGCGCTTGGCGCGGGCCTCCAGGTGGCGGCCCAGCAGGATCAGCACGGTGACGGCGGCCGCGGTCTCCAGGTAGAGGCTGGCGGCGGGGTCGGTGTCGCCGACCGTGAGCGAGAACTCGTGGTGCATGCCGGGCAGGCCGGCGTGACCCAGGAAGAGGGACCAGCAGGACCAGCCGAAGGCGGCCAGGGTGCCGAGCGAGACCAGGGTGTCCATGGTCGCGGCGCCGTGCTTGAGGTTGGTCCAGGCGGCGCGGTGGAAGGGCAGGCCGCCGTAGAGGACGACCGGGCCGGTCAGGGCGAAGGCCAGCCACTGCCAGTCGGTGAACTGCAGGGCGGGGACCATCGAGAGCAGCACCACGGGGACGCCGAGCAGGGCGCTGATCAGCAGGCGCTCGCGCAGCGGGTCGGCGGCGGGGCGGCCGGCCGGGCCGGGGCGGCCGCCGTGCGCCGGGTGCTCGCCGTGCCCGGGGTGGTCGCCGAGCGCGGGGTCGGAGCCGGGCTCGGGGTCGGAGCCGGGCTCGGGAGCGGCGGGGGCCGGGGGCGGGGGGAGTTCGGCGGTGTAGCCGGTCCGCTCGACGGTCCCGATCAGCTCCTCGACCGTGACGCCGGGGCCGAAGTCGACCCGGGCCTTCTCGGTGGCGTAGTTGACCGTGGCCTCGACGCCGTCCATCCGGTTGAGCTTCTTCTCGATCCGGGCGGCGCACGAGGCGCAGGTCATCCCGCCGATCGACAGCTCGACCCGGTCCCGTGCCCCGACGCCGGGGGCGGAGGTGGTCATGCGGAGGGCTCCTAGGGAGTGGTGGCGGGGGCCCGGGCGGGCCCCCGCCGTACCGGGGTGGCTCAGACCGCGGGGCCGACCAGCTCGTAGCCGGCCTCGTCGATCGCGGTGCGGACCTGCTCCTCCGCCAGCGGGGCGGTGGAGGAGACCGTCACGGTACCGGCCTGGGCGTCGGCGGCGACCTCGGTGACACCGGCCAGCGCGGACAGCTCCTCGCTGATCGCCTTCTCGCAGTGGCCGCAGCTCATGCCGGACACGGTGTAGGTGATGGTGCTGGACATCGGGGCCTCCTGGAGGTCGGTGCTGGTGCTGGATCTCCTGCTTCTCCAGCTCTTCGAACACCATACCCCTCTGGGGTATTTCTCGGAGGGGCGGGCGACGGTCAGGCCGGTACGGAGGGCTGCTGTGCCGGGATCGGCGCGGTGGGCTCGCTGCGCACCAGCAGCCTCAGCCAGAGCAGCCCTCCCAAGGAGACCACGAGCAGTCCCGCCGTGTCGTACACGGTGTACAGGTGGACCTGCTCGCTCGACGGGTTCGGCATGTAGCCCAGGTCGAACAGGGCGCGCTGGAAGTCGCTCGTGGTGGTCCGGGCGACCAGCCAGACGGCGATGCCGCTCGTGCTGTCCCACAGCGCGTGCAGCAGTGAGACGCCCAGGTAGGTGAGCAGCAGCGGGGTGGTGAGGCGGAAGCGCCCGCCGCGCCGCTCCCGGAACAGCACCCCGCCGATGATCGCCGTCCACAGGATGTGGCCGACCGGGGCGAGCACCCCGCGCAGGATCTCCGTCTCCACCAGGTCGTCCAGCGACAGCCCCTGGATGCTCAGCACCGCGTTGAACGCGTACCCGGCGCTCTCGAACGCGGCGAACCCGGCGCCGACGGTCGCGCCCAGCACCAGCCCGTGGCGCAGCCCGCTGACCCGCAGCCGGCGGCTGACCAGCACCAGCGCGGCCAGCTTGACCGCCTCCTCGATCAGGCCGACTCCCGCGTACATCCACACCGAGGGGGAGAGCAGGTACGTCTCCAGGACCGAGGCGCCCAGGACGCCGATCACCCCGCCGATGCCGAAGCAGGTGAAGATCCGGTCCGGGCCGAGGTCGGCCGCGTAGCGCTCGTACGCCCAGATCACCACCGTGGCCGGGACGAGGAAGCTGCCCAGCAGCACGATGGTCGGGACCAGGTTGCTGTTGTCGGTGAAGAAGGTGACCAGGACGGTGCAGGCCCAGAGCAGCAGGCCGGTCAGGAAGAACTTGAGCCAGTGGTGCGGCCGGGTGGCCGTCCGGGCGGGGGGTGCGGTGATGCGCGGCGTGGGTCGGTATCCGGACACCGGGCAGGGCCTCCTCTGAGTAGCCGCTTCGGTCGAACTTTATGACAAATCGGGCAATAGGGACTTGTGGGGGTGGGGCGAGCGAGGTGGGCGGGGTAGGCGGGGCGAGCGAGGTGGGCGGGGCGGGCAGGGTGGGTGGGGTGGTTCGGGGTCGTGATCGTCCCTTATGTTCGGTATGTGTTCCCGATCCGCCGTGCCCAGTCGCCCTCGGCCCCCACCGCCGCCGGGCTGCCACCGGACCGGCGGCGCGGCGCCCTGAGGGTCGTCGACCTCCAGGACGTGCCGCTCCGGTGGCGGGCCGCCCCGGCGCTGCTCGCCGTCCTGCTGGTCGCACTCGCGGACCTCCTCTCCGGCAAGGACCGGTACCTCGCACCGCTGATGACCGTCGTCCCGGCCGTCGCCGCGCTCACCCTCAAGCCCGGCGAACTGCTCGCCGTCTGCGCGGTCGGGCTGGTCGCCGTCTTCGGACTCAGCCACTACGACCAGGTCGACAACATCAACGACGCCCGCTTCCTCTACGGTGCGATGGTCAGCTATCTGGTTCTGACGCTGTTCTCGGCCTGGGTCGCCAAGATCCGGATGCGGCGGGCGGCCGCCTTCGCGGCGGTCAGCTCCGTCGCCGAGGCCGCCCAGCGGGCCCTGCTGCGGCTGCCCGGGCCGGCCGTGGGGCCGCTGCGGCTCGCCGTGCGGTACGTGTCCGCGGCGGACGCCTCACGGATCGGCGGGGACCTCTACTCGGTGCTGGAGACGCCGCACGGCACCCGGGTCGCGGTCGGGGACGTCCGGGGCAAGGGGCTCGCGGCCGTCCAGACCGCGGCGGTGGTGCTCGGCGCGTTCCGCGAAGCCGCGTACGACGAAGCCGGACTACGGGGCGTCGCCTCGCGGATCGAGGCCAGCGTCGAGCGGCACGTGCCGGACGGGGAGTTCACCACGGCGCTGTTCGCCGAGTTCCGCCGGCCCGGCGAGATGGAACTGCTCCAGTACGGGCACGTCGCGCCGATCCGGGTGGACGGTGAAGGGCGGGCCCACGTACTGGACGCGCCCGACCCGTGGGTGCCGCTCGGCCTCGGGCGGCTCGCGACCGGCGAACCGGCCACCTGGGGGCAGCCGTTCGGGACGGAGGACGTCCTGGTGCTGTACACGGACGGGGTCATCGAGGCGCGGCACCGCAGGAGCGGGGAGTTCTATCCGTTGGCGGAGCGGGTCGGGCCGCTGGTGCGGGGAGCTGCGCGCTCGGCGGGGGAGTTGGAGGCGGCGGTGGGGCGGGTGTACGCGGATCTGCTGGCGCACACGGGTGGGGCGTTGCGGGATGACGCGTTGTTGTTGCTGATTACGCGGACGGACTGAGGGGGGCGCTGCGCGGGGCTGTTGTTGGGTGGGGGGCTTTCGGGAGGGTGGGTGGGTC
>NZ_JBHZCY010000195.1:0-11551 GCF_042786665.1 Kitasatospora sp. NPDC059146
CGTAGGGGTCCGCGCCGCAGGAGCCCTCCGGGCCCGGTTCCCCGCCCGATGCCCGATGGCAGGCCCGATGCCGGATCCGGTTCCCCGCGCGGGGCGGCGCTGGTCCCGCAGAAGGCGGTGCGGAACCAGCCGGGCTCGGTCAGGGCGAAGTCGATGTACGCCCGGCCGATCGCGTCCAGCCGCGCCCGGGCCGCCGCCACCTCGTCGGGCAGGTCCACGGCCGCGGAGCGGGCGAGCATGAGCCGCCCCAACCGGTCCATGCAGCTCGCCGCGACCGCCGCCAGCAGGGCCTCGTGGCCGGCGAAGTGCCGGTACGCGGCGTTGTGCGAGACGCCCGCCCTCCGGCTGACCGCGCGCAGGACGACGGCGGCGGGTCCGCCGGTCCTGGCGAGGTCGACCCCGCCGGCGACCAGTGCTTCCCGCAGGTTTCCGTGGTGGTACGGCCGGCTCGTGGCCACGTTCCCGCCCTCCCGTCCCTTCCGGTGTTGACAGTGTCCACTTTGCGGTGAAATGCTGGCAGATGTCCACATGTTCCCGCTGTCAACATCGCGGGATCCACTCCCTCGACCGAGCCCGCACCATCCGCCCCACCTGGTCGGAGGCAGCCATGCCCCACCGTCCCGCGCCCCGGCGCTCCCTGGCCCTCGCGTCCGTCTGCCTCGCGGCCTTCGCGATCAACCTGGACACCACGATCGTCAACGTCGCCCTCCCGGACCTCGGCCGCCAACTGCACGCCACCACCCGCGACCTCCAGTGGATCGTCGACGGCTACAACCTCGCCTTCGCGGCCCTCGTCCTGACCGCCGGTTCGCTCGGCGACCGGTTCGGACGACGGCCCGCCCTGCTCGCCGGACTCGGCGGCTTCGCGCTCACCGGCACGCTGGGAGCCCTCACCGGGTCGTCCGGCGCGCTGATCGCCGTCCGCTTCGCCATGGGCGCCTGTGCGGCGGTCATCTTCCCCACGACCCTGTCCGTCATCACCAACGCCTTCCCCGAGCGCCGCGCACGCGCCAAGGCGGTCGGCCTGTGGGGCGCGGTCACCGGCCTCGGCGTCGCCGTCGGTCCGGTCGCCGGCGGACTCCTGCTGGCCCACTTCGCCTGGCCCTCGGTCTTCCTCGCGCTCGTACCGGTGGCGCTGGTCGCCCTCGCCGCCACCTGGTTCTGGGTCCCGGAGTCCAGGGACCCGTCGAGCGCCCGACTGGACCCACCGGGCCTGCTCACCGCCTCGGCCGCCGTCGGCCTGCTGGTCTTCACGGTCATCGAGGCGCCGACCCGGGGCTGGGACCGGCCCGCCACCCTCGCGGGCTTCGCCGCCGCCACCGCCCTCGCCGCCCTCTTCGTGGTGATCGAACGCGGACGCAGCCACCCGATGGTGGACATCACCCTGTTCCGCACCCCGGCCTTCTCCGCCGCCAGCGGAGCGGTCACCGTCGCGTTCTTCGCGCTCTTCGGTTTCATCTTCCTGGTGACGCAGTACTTCCAGTTCATCCGCGGCTACGGCGCCCTCTCCACCGGCGTGCGGATCCTGCCGGTCGCGCTCACCATCGCGCTCGGCTCGCTCGGCGGGGTCGCGCTCGCCGCCAGGGCCGGGACCCGGGCGGTCGTGACCTCCGGGCTCCTGCTGCTCGGGGCCTCCTTCGGGTGGATCGCCCTCTCGCCCGCCTTCCAGTCCTACGGGCTGATCGTCGGTCAAATGATCCTGATGGGACTGGGCCTCGGCCTGACGACCGCACCGGCCACCGAGTCGATCCTCAGTGTCCTGCCGCCCGCCAAGGCGGGCGTCGGATCGGCCGTGAACGACGCGACCCGGGAGGCCGGCGGGACCCTCGGCGTCGCCGTCGTCGGCAGCGTCTTCACCTCCCTCTACGCCTCCCACCTCGCGACGACCGCCTTCTCCGCCCTCCCGGCCGGCACCCTCAGCGCGGCCGAGGGCTCGGTGGCCGAGGCCCTGCGCACCGCGGCGGCCACGCCCCCGGGCTCCGGAGCGGCCCTGCGGGCGGCGGTCCAGAGCTCCTTCATGCACGGATTCCACGTCGCCTGCACCGTCGGTCTCGCGGTCTGCCTCCTCGGCGCCGCCCTGGCCCTGGCCCTGCCCGGCGCCCACCCCGCGCCCGTGCCCTCGACGCCGGCACCGACACCGGTCCTGCCGAGGCGGTGACGCTGTCCCCGAGGCAGCCGGGTAGTCGAGGGGGCGGCACGTGACGTGATGCCCGGTTTGCTTGAGGCGGGGCCGCAGCTGCCGGCTAGGTCGTGACGAAGGCGCCGGTGGCGGCGTCGATGGTGACCACCAGGAGGCCCTTCTTCTGCTGGTCCTCCGGCGGCTTCATGCCGACCAGCCAGCGCGGGTGCCAGGTGCCGTCGCGGTCCGCCTGGGCGAGGAGGATCGTGCTGCTGGTGGTGAAGCCGGGGTGGGCGGTGGCCGCGGTGCTCCGGGCGGTCGCCTCGGTGACGGTCGCCTTCGGCAGGGCGGGCGGGTCGACGTGCCGGGCGGAGAACGAACTGACCCGGCCGTTGCCGGTGACGAGCAGGTCGAGCCGCATCGGCATGAGGACGCCGTCGACGCGGGAACGCCACTGGACGGTCCTGGCGCCGCCGGAATTGGGCTGGGGGTCGGTGCTGGGGTAGCTGTCGGTGAGGGCCCAGGGGAAATGGGTCCGGGCGAAGCGGGTGGCGGCGTCGACCGCGACGTCGTCGCTGACTTCGCCGGGTGCCTGGTCGGGGGTCGGCCCGACGAGCCCGGAGGCCGGTTCGCCGCCCGGCCACGCCAGTTCGAGGCTGCCCTGCCGGCCGGTGACGCTGACCGTCCCGGGGTGGCCGGAGGATCCTTCGACGTACTGGACGGACGCGATGTCGGCGGCCGACCCGAAGAACTCCCGGAACGCCTTGGTGGCGGCGGCCCGTTGGGCCGGTCCGGCCGCGGTGTTCTCCGTGGGGTCGGGTGCGACGACCGTCACGGAGGGCACCAGGACGGCCGCGATCACTGCGGCTCCGCCCACGAGGGCGACCGCCCCGCGTGCGAGCTCGCGCCTGGTGGTGCCCAGCGGCCGGTCGCCCGTCCGGCTGCTCCACAGGTACGCGAGGCCACAGCCGAGCACGGCCCCGAGCGCGTTGTCCCACAGGTCGGCGGAATCGCAGCTGCGGCCGATGCCGGGGGTCAGGGCCTGGGTCGCCTCGACGGCGGCGGAGAGCAGCGTGAGGGCGATGCCGGTGCTGACGGGCCGTCGAACGAGGCGGGAGGTGAAGAAGCCGGCCGGGACGAACAGGGCGATGTTCATCAGGCCCTGGGTGCCCGACATCGCACCCGTCAGGTCGAGCCCGGCGGTGCAGCGGAGCGGGGCCGGTGCGTCGGGGTGCACGGGGTAGAGGGTGGCGACGAGCACCAGGGCGGTGGACGCTCCGGCGAGCGCGGACAGCGGCCTCGGGGCCGAGCGCCGTCCGGCGACGGCCGCCGAGAGGGCGGCGGCGCCGATCAGAGCCGCCAGGACGGTCCAGAGCAGTCCCGGCTCGTGGTGGAGGATCGCGCGGATCATGCTGGTGGCACTCCAGTGGGCACGGCGATGGGCCCACGCCCTCGGGCGCGGGCCCATCGTGACGGCGGGCGGCTGCTAGCAGATGGTGACGGGCGCGTTGTAGAACGTGTTCTGGCCCTTGACGGCCATCCAGCCGATCACGTTCTGGCAGTCGTTGAACCCGAGGTCCCAGAACCACGCGTCCTTGGTCTGGTTGACGGACTGGTCGCTCCAGTCGCGGTTGTAGGAGTAGCCGTGGTAGTTGAACCCGAACTGTGCGGTGATGGTGCCGCCGCCGGTCTTCTCGTAGACGTCCTGCAGCTGCCAGAAGGCGGACCCGTCGGGCTGGGTCTTGTCCTCCTGGGAGATGGACGTGCTGAGGCGGCCGTTGGAGAGCGACGTCGACGCGTTGTACTTCGCTTGTGCCATGGCCTGGGATGCGCCTCCGACGGCCAGGAGGGCTCCGGCCAGGGCGGTTCCGATGACGCGCGTGCCGATTCGCATGATGCTCCTCTTGGTGAAGGGGGGTCAGGAACGGATCGGTCCTCCCGCACCGTTCATGGTTCCGGGCGGGCTCCCCGTGTGCTTTCCACGGTAGGACGGGGTTCCTGCCTTGGAATCAGCAATGCGTCTCAGGGACTCCGCAATGCGTCTCCAGACGCCCGCGGTCCGTCGGAGCGGACGGGCCGGAGCGCGGCCGGCTGTTGCGCGTGATCGGCAGGATCGCGCTCAGCGACCGGTGATGACGATCGGCCCTTCAGACCGTGAACCACTCCTTGGCCTCGGCGGAGCTGTACGCCCGGACGATGATGCCCGCGATCGCGATGCCGGCCAGCGAGATGATCGAGCCGGAGAAGAGCTGGATCACGCCGCTGACGATCGCGAGCCACTCGATCACCAGTACGGTCCTCCGGGTCCACCGGGCCCCACCCGGCGCCAGGGCCGCGCAGGTGCCGAGCAGGACGCCGATCAGGATCGAGAGGAAGGCGATGAACGTCACCATGGCGACGCCTTCACCGTGCTGGCCGTGGATCAGTGCGAGGAGGAAGATCCCAGCCGCGCTGTTGCCGACGGCGTGCAGCCAGACCCCCGCTACCACCCACTTGAGTGATGTCGGCATCCGCTCGTCCGCCAACTGGTTCGCCATCGGTGACCACCCCCGGATCGTCGGTGCGGCCGGGCCGGCGGCCGGGCCGTAGGGGAGAGGATCCGGGTGGCCGGGTCCGCCGTCAATGGCCACGACCGCCTCCCTTTCTCCGGTCGGCCGAGGCGCGGAGGGCCGTAGCGGTCCGCCGGGGACCGGAGGACCGCTACGGGCGGGGGTGGTGGCTCAGGCCTGGGTGACCAGGTCCAGGTACTCGTCGTGCCAGAGGTCCTCGTCGCCGTCCGGCAGCAGCAGCACCCGGTCCGGCCGGAGCGCCTCGATGGCACCGGGGTCGTGGGTGACCATCACGATCGCGCCCGGGTAGGTGCCGACCGAGGCCAGCACCTCGGCCCGGGAGGCCGGATCGAGGTTGTTGGTCGGCTCGTCCAGCAGCAGCACGTTGGCGCCGGAGTGGACCATGGCGGCCAGCGCCAGCCTGGTCTTCTCGCCGCCGGACAGCACGCCGGCCGGCTTGTCGGCGTCGTCCCCGCGGAACAGGAACGCGCCGAGGACGGTCCGCAGTTCGCCGTCGGTCAGCTCGGGCGCGGCCGCGGCCAGGTTGTCGCGCACGCTGAGCGCGGGGTCCAGGGTGTCGTGCTCCTGGGCGAAGTAGCCGAGCCGCAGGCCGGTGCCGGCGACGACCCGGCCGGAGTCCGGGCGTTCCCGCCCGGCCAGGACGCGCAGCAGGGTGGTCTTGCCGGCGCCGTTGAGGCCGAGCACGACCGTTCGGCTGCCGCGCTCCACGGCGAGGTCCAGGCCGCTCAGCACCGTCCGGCCGCCGTAGGCCTTGGCCAGGCTCACCGCGCCGAGCGGGGTCCGGCCGCAGGGCGCGGGCTCGGGCAGCCGGATGCGTGCCGCGCGCTCGGTCTGCCGTACGGGTTCCAGCTCGGCGAGCATCCGGTCGGCGCGCCGGGCCATGCTGCGGGCGCTGGTCGCGGTGGCGACGTTGGACCGCATCCGATCGGCCTGGGCGTGCAGGGCGGCGGCCTTGCGTTCGGCGTTGGCCCGTTCCCGGGTGCGGCGGCGCTCGTCGGCCGCACGCTGGGCCAGGTAGGCCCGCCAGCCGGTGTTGTGGACGTCGAGCGCGGCGCGCTGCGGGTCCAGGTGGAAGACCCGGTTGACGGTCTCCGCCAGCAGGTCGAGGTCGTGGCTGATCAGCACCAGTCCGCCCCGGTGGGTGGCGAGGAAGCCGCGCAGCCAGCCGACCGAGTCGGCGTCCAGGTGGTTGGTGGGCTCGTCCAGCAGCAGGGTGCCGTGGTCGGCGAACAGGATGCGGGCCAGTTCGACCCGGCGGCGCTGGCCGCCGGAGAGGGTGCCGACGGGGGCGTCCAGCATCCGGGCGGGCAGCCCGAGTCCGGCCGCGACCCGGGCGGCCTCGGCCTCGGCCGGGTAGCCGCCGCGGGACTGGAACGCGGCGTCGGCGCGCGCGTAGGCGTCCATCGCCCGGCGTTCCTCGGCGGCGGAGCCGGCCACGGCCATGGCCCGCTCGGCGTCGCGCAGCGCGCGGAGGGCGGTGTCCAGGCCGCGGGCGGACAGGATGCGGTCGGTGACGGTGACGGCCGGGTCGGCGGCGCGGGAGTCCTGCGCGAGGTAGCCGACCGGTCCGGTGCGGGTGACCGTACCGGCGGCGGGGGGCAGGTGCCCGGCGAGGGTGGAGAGCAGGGTGGTCTTGCCGGCGCCGTTGCGGCCGACCAGGCCGATCCGGTCGCCGGGGGCGATGTGCAGGGTGACGTCGGACAGCAGCAGACGGGCGCCGACGCGCACGTCGACACCACGGGTGGTGATCATGGGGTAACGCTCCGAAACGACTAGCGGACAGACGGGTGGCGTGGAGGCGGTCCGTCAGCTAGGAGATGCGGGGCGTAGACATGTCGGCCAGGGTAACGGGCGGCCGGTCCGGACGCACCCGAATTAACGGGTGCGTCCGCTTGGCGGGTGCGTCCGCGCGGGCCGTCAGCCGCGCAGCACGGCGGCCACCACTGCCGGGTGGAACAGCCGGGTCGGTGGCGCGACCAGCGACAGTACCTCGTGGAAGGCCGCCGTGATCTCGGGGTTGTGGGTGGCGCCCCGGAGCACCTTGTCCAGGTAGCGGTGCTGGAGCCTGATCAGGGCGCCCGAGGGCCCGCCCGTGGTGGCGGCGAAGCGGACGTCCTCGGCGCTGGACATCATCCACGCGGTCTTGGACACCGCCGCGATCTCCCGGCGCGCGTCACGGGCGGTGGCGGGCCCGACGCCGCCGTGCCGGGCGGCCGTGCGGCGCAGCACCTGGGCGCAGAACAGCGACACGGTGATGCCCTGCCCGTACACCGGATTGAAGGTGCTCGCGGCGTCGCCGACCGCCACCAGGCCGTCCGGGGCGCCGCGTTCGTAGTGCCGCCGTACGCCCGGGCCGGGCAGGAAGCCGCGTACCTCGCCCGCCGGTTCGGCGTCCCGCAGCATCTCCGCGAGGGCCGGGTCGCGCAGCCGGGACAGGTGCTCGGTGAAGCCCTCGGTGCCGGGCGCGGGCTCCGCGCCGCGCATCCCGGCCAGGCTCACGATCCAGCGGTCGCCCTCGACCGGCAGCAGGACGCCCATCCGGGGCTTGTCCGGGGCCTTGGTCTGGAGGTAGACGGCCTGGTGGCCGAGGTCGACGCCGGTCGGTCGGTGGAACAGCCGGGAGGCGTACGCGACGCCCGCGTCCACCCGCTCCTCCGGCACCGGGCGGCCCAGTTCGCCGAGCCACTTCGGCACCGAGGTCGAGCGGCCGGCCGCGTCGATCACCAACTCGGCCGGGATCTCCCGGACTTCGCCGCGCCCCTGGACGTCCCCGCGCTCCCGGCCGCGCTCGCGGACCTTCACCCCGGTGACCCGCTGCGCCGAGCCGAGCAGGCCGACCACGTCGGTGCCCTCCAGGAACTCGATCGACGGTTCGGTGCGGACCCGGTCCAGCACCACCTTGTCCAGCACCGGCCGGGTGCAGGAGAGGAAGGCCAGTCGGGCCGGGTAGTCGGCCATCCAGCCGGCGGAGCTGAGCCACCGGAGGTCGCCCGAGGTGGAGACCCGGTGCGCGCCCGCGTCGGTCAACTCCTGCTTGATGCCGGGCATCAGCTCCTCCAGCGCGCGGTGCCCCGCCTCCAGCACCAGGTGCGCGTGCCGGCCCTGCGGCACCCCGGCCCGGAACGCCGGCGTGTCCGGGTACCGGTCCCGCTCCACCACGACGATCCGCTCGGCGCGCCCCCGCAGCGCCCAGGCCGCCACCACGCCGGCCAGCCCGCCGCCGATCACCACCGCCGTGCCCCGCCCGGGGGCCGTCTCCGAAGAATTCATGCGACGTAGCGTAGTGGTGGCGGCGTCGGACCGTAATCGTTCCAGCTGGACGAACGGGCCGACGGCGTAAGTCCGTTGGGGCCCGGGCCGGACGGCCTCGGGGCCGCCGGTGGGTCCGGTCGGAAGGGTGGTGGAGAGGGGCGGTGGTCAGGGGCGGTGGAGAGGGTCGGTCGTGCGGGTACTAACATCGGGTGGGGTTGCGTCGGCGTCCCCCGGGGCGCGCGGATTCGAGGAGGTGAGAGCCGTGGAGTGCAGTAGTACGGGTCGAAGTCGGCCCCGCCCCCGGTTGTCCCGCAGGATTCGCGGCCCCCGGCACTCCTCCTCCCGTACGGCTCCCGCGCAGGGCTGACCCCGCCACCGGCGGGGCGCGCCGCCGGTCGCGCCGTGCGCGTGGCGGCGGGCCGGGCGCCTCCGGCCCACCGTGCCGAGCACGGCGGTGGCCGGGCACCCACCGTGGAGGTTCCCCGCATGTCCGACTGGCGTGTGCGCGCCGTGCGCGCGAGCAGGCGTCCGTTCTCCCGTCCGACGGCCGAGCGCCGGCCCGTCGACCCCCGGTCCGCGCCCGAGCACTCGATGGACCCGCGCCCGGACCAGCCGGTCGAGCCGGGGGCGCTGGAGCGTTCCCTGGTGGACGCGGCGGTCTACCGCGACGGCCGCCGCACGGACGCGCCCGCCGACCTCGCCGCGATCTACCGCGAACTGCCCGACCGGCCCGGCACGATGGCCTGGATCGGGCTGTTCCGCCCGGCGGAGGCGCAGCTGCTGGAGGCCGCGGACCGGTTCAACCTGCACGAACTGGCCGTCGAGGACGCCATCGTGGCCCACCAGCGGCCGAAGCTGGAGCGCTACGGCGACACCCTGTTCGTGGTGCTGCGCGCCGCCCGCTACCTGGACGAGGCGGAGGAGGTGGACTTCGGCGAGATCCACCTGTTCGTCGGCCCCGAGTTCGTCATCACCGTGCGCCACTCGCAGGCCCCGGACCTCTCCGCGGTGCGCCGCCGCCTGGAGGACGACCCGGAGCTGCTGGCGCTCGGTCCGGAGGCGGTGCTGTACGGGGTGCTGGACGCCGTGGTGGACGGCTACGCGCCGGTGATCGCCGGGCTCCAGCACGACATCGACGAGATCGAGACCGAGGTGTTCGGCGGGGACCCGCACGTCTCCCGCCGGATCTACGAGCTGTCCCGCGAGGTGATCGAGCTCCAGCGGGCCACCCGGCCGCTGCTGGAGATCATGCGGAGCCTGGAGGCGGGCTTCGGCAAGTACGGCACCGACGAGGAGCTCCAGCGCCGCCTGCGGGACGTCGCCGACCACGCCACCTACGCGGCCGAGCGGGTGGACGGCTTCCGGCAGATGCTGCAGAACATCCTGACGGTGAACGCGACGCTGGTCTCGCAGCGGCAGAACGAGGAGATGAAGCAGCTCGCCGAGGCCGGGCACGCGCAGAACGACGAGATCAAGAAGATCTCCTCCTGGGCGGCCATCCTGTTCGCGCCGACCCTGATCGGCACGGTGTACGGGATGAACTTCGAGATCATGCCGGAGCTCAAGTGGGCCTTCGGCTATCCGTTCGCGGTCGGGTTGATGGCGCTGGTCTGCACCGGGCTGTACCTGGTGTTCAAGCGCCGCGACTGGCTCTGACGGCCCCGGGCCGGGCAGCTGCCGGGCGCCGCTCCGGGCCGTCCGGGTGCCACCGGCGACCCCCGTGCTAAGGAAGCGTCAAGATCCCCGTCCGCCGGTGTCAAGGAGCCGTCAGGGAGCGTCCCACCGCCGGTGGCGCGGCACTAGCGTCGCGCGGCGGAGAGAAACGGTTCTGTGTTCGGTTCCCACCGGGAGCCCCGGCGGACCGTGCCACGGGGGAAAGGGACGTGTGGGTCATGACCACCTCGACAGCAGGCAGATCGGCCACCTCGGAGGAGGCGGCCGCCGGAGGGGACGACGGCCCGGAACCGGCCGGGAGCGGCGAACCCGCCGGACCGCGGCCGCCGTCCGGACCGTGGCTGCCGTCCGGGCCGCTGGCCCGGCTCGGGCAGGGCCTGCGGACGGTCGGCAGCCGCTCCTACTGGACCACCCCGCGCCTGGTCCGCGCGCTCACCGCGCTGAGCCTGGCCGCCCTGATCGGCCTCGGCGCCACCGCCACCGCCGTGCTCGGCGGCGCCCGGGACGGCACCGACACCATCGGCCACCGGGCGGCCCCGCAGGCCACCCGCGCCGCCGACCTCTACTTCGCGCTCAGCGACATGGACGCCCAGGCCGCCAACCTGCTGCTGGTCGGCGACGACCAGGACTACGCCGCGCTGCGCAAGCAGACCCTGGACACCTACGAGCAGCGCCGCAACCAGGCCGACGACGACCTCCAGCAGGCCGCCCAGGCGGCCGCCGCCGACCCGGCCGGGCAGCGCGCCGTCCAACTGGTGCTCGGCCGGCTCGGCAGCTACGAGGCCCTGGTGGCCCGCTCCCAGCTGCTGGAGGAGCAGGCCAAGGCCCCGGCCGGCCAGCCCTCGCCCGCCGCCCTGGACGCCTACCGGCAGGCCTCCGACCTGCTGCGCAGCCAGCTGCTGCCCGCCGCCGACCAGGTCACCGCCGCCAACGAGGCGACCGTCGACCGCGTCTACGGCGAGCAGCGCGACGCCCTGGGCACCGGCTGGTGGTGGCTGTTCGGCGCCGGACTGCTCGCCCTCGCCGCGCTGGTCGGGCTCCAGCGCGCGCTGCTCGTGCGCTACCACCGGGTGTTCAACCCCGCGCTGGCCGGCGTCACCCTGCTGACCGGGGTGGTGCTGGTGACCGGTCTGGCCCTGGTGGGCCGCACCTCGGACCACCTGGTGACGGCCAAGAGCGACGCCTACGACTCGGTGATCGCGCTCAGCCGCTCCCGGGCCGTCGCGTACGACATGAACGCCGACGAGAGCCGCTACCTGATCGACCCGAGCCGGGCGGCCGTGTGGGAGCAGGCCTACCTGGAGCAGAGCCAGGCGATCGTCCACCTCGACGGGGCGACCCTGGACACCTACGGCACCCGGCTGCAGACCGCCGTCGAACGCCACCACCAGGACCGCTCCACCGTCCCCTTCGGCGGGTACCTGGGCGCCGAGCTGAACAACATCACCTTCCCCGGCGAGCAGGCGGCCGCCGAGCGGGTCCTGAGCGCCTTCCAGGAGTACCAGGCGATCGACCACCGGATGCGCGTGCTGCGCGGCGCGGGGCAGCTCAAGGACGCGATCACGCTCAACACCGGCCTCGCCGAGGGGCAGTCCAACTACCAGTTCGGGCAGTTGGGCGCGGCCATGCAGGACACCATCGACGTCAACCAGAAGGCGATGGACTCGGCCCTCGCGGCGACCGACGGCGACCTCGACGGCACCACGGCGGCCCTGGGCGGGGTCGTCCTGGCGGCGGCGGTGGCGCTCACCGCGCTGGGGGTGCGGCCCCGGCTGCGCGAGTACCGGTAGCGCGAGTGCCGGTGGCGCGCGTACCAGTGGCGCGAGTGCCGGTAGCGCGAGTACCGGTGGCGCGAGTACCGGTGGCGCGCGGCCCGACGACCGGGTGACGGGGGAGGACTGGAAGGCCGTGATCCGGGAAGCCGGAGGAGGGGGCC
>NZ_JBHZCY010000196.1:0-11458 GCF_042786665.1 Kitasatospora sp. NPDC059146
GCCGGGCCCCCACCGCCCCGCTCAGCTCCCGCCGAGGATCCGCAGCCCGGGCAGCAGGCCGGGGATCAGCGGAGGCACGTCCACGCCCTGCTGGGCGCTGCTCGGCGTGCTGGGCGCACCGGACGGCGGCTGCGGCACCTGCGGCGGGGCCGCGTCGGCGCTCGGCGAGGGCCGGCCGCCGGTGAGCCCGCTGGTGAGGTTGCCGACCAGTCCGTTGACGGCGTCCGGTGCGCTGCTGGGCAGGGTGCTCGGCAGTCCGCCGCCCTTGGCCCCGCCGCCGGCCGTGCTGCCGCTGCCGGCGGTGTCCGGGGCGCGGTCGGTGCCGGGGCGGTTGCCGCTGCCCGTGCCGCCCTGGGACTGCGCGGAGCCGGGTGCGGCGCCGGAGCCGTCGGGCCCGGTGCCGGCCGGGGAGCCGCCGGTCGAGGAGGAGGAGTCGTCGCCCGCTCCGGTGCCGCCCGGTCCACCGCTCTTGGCGGGGGGCTGGGTCAGGCGCAGGGGCGCGACGTCCTCGGTTATGTCGTCGAAGAGCTGGTTCACCAGGTGGGCCTGCTCGGTGAGTTGGACCGGCAGCCGGCCCTGCAGCTCGCTCCAGCGGCCGTCCTCGTCGTGGGCGAAGCCGGCCAGCGCGCGCATCGGGCCCAGTGAGCCGTTGCTGCGGTAGACCGAACGCAGCAGCTCGCGGCCCTTGAGGGCGTCGGCGTGCATGTCGTCCAGCGCGCGGCGGACCCGGTCGACGGTGCCGGGGCTGAGCCCGGTGGTCGAACCGGACGGCCCGACCAGGGCGTTGGCCTCGCCGAGCCGGGTGGCGGCGTTGCCGAGCAGCAGTTCGCCGCGCTCCGAGTCGGAGTCCGCGAGGTCGAGTCGGAGCCCTTCGAGGCCGCGCTTCATGCCGTACAGCGTGTCCCCGGGGAGGGCACTGGTGCTTGCGGCGGCCGCGCCGGCCAGGCTGCCGACGGCGAGCCCGGCGACCAGTCCGCCGATCGCGAAGCGGCGGCTCCACCGGCCGCGCGGCGCCGTCCGGATCGCCCGGTGGCGGCGCTGGCGGGGCACCGCGGCGCCCGGCCCGCCCGCGAAGGCCTGCTCGAACGCGGCCATCAGCTGGGCGCGTTGGACCGTCCGGACCTCCTGGTCCAGGACTGGCCCGGGCAGTGCCCCCAGCGCGTCGGCCACCCCGACCAGTTCGGCCATCGCCACCGAACCGGCTTCGGCGGCGGCGATGTTGGCCGATTCGGCGGTGGCCGCGCGGAGTTGCTCCGCCTGGTGGGCCTCCAGCGCCTCGGCGAAGGCCTTCGCCCGTCGGTGCTCCAGCACGTTTGCCGTCACGGGCCACACCTCCCTTCGTCGTTGTCGACACCCCGGCCCGCCGGACGGTTGCCCCGGCGGGCCAAAGCCACTCCATCGGGTGACAGGTCACAATTCGGCTTGACCGTATGCCTGGTGGGGGCTTGCATGCTGGCCAACGAGCGGTACGGGCGGTCGGTTACGCACGGCTGATCATCGGACCGACCGTTCACCCGGACGTGTCGCCCGGGTGGCAGTGGTGACGGGCCGTCGGGCCGGCGCCGGGTCGGGCCCCGCCCGGGCCCTATCGCTCCCTCGGTCACCGTCGCCTCACCGCGCGTCGGGCGGCAGGAGCCGGGCGAGGGTGCGTACGGCGCGGTACTGGAGGGTCTTGATCGCACCCTCGTTCTTGCCCATGATCCGCGCCGTCTCGGCCACCGACAGCCCCTGGAGGAAGCGCAGCGTCACGCACTCCTGCTGCTGGGGGTTGAGCCGGCGCACCGCGTCCAGCAGGGCGGCGTTGGAGAGCGACTCCAGCACCGACTCCTCCGGGCTGCGCTCGCACTCGTTGGAGTCGAGCATCTCGCCGGTGGTGACCTCCAGCCGGAACCGGCTGGACTTGAAGTGGTCGGCGACCAGGTTGCGCGCGATGGTGACCAGCCAGGCCCCGAAGTCGCGGCCCTGCCAGGTGAAGGTGCCGATCCGGCGCAGCGCGCGCAGGAAGGTCTCGCTGGTGAGGTCCTCGGCGGTGGCCCGGCTGCCGACCCGGTAGTAGATGTAGCGGTAGACGGTGTCCGCGTAGTGGTCGTAGAGCCGGCCGAAGGCCTCGCTCTCGCCGGCCTGGGCCCGCTCGACCAGCTCCATGATCGGGTTGTGCTCGGTCTCGTAGCCGGGGCTCGGCGCGGTGCGGGTGCGGCTGCGGCCGACGCCGGTGCTGCCGGTGCGGCTGCGCGAGCCGGTGCCGGTGGAGCCGGCGGCGGTGGTGCGCAGCGCGGTGCCGGGGCCGTGCTGGTGGCCGAACGGCACACCGGCGGGCACGAGTTGGGGCGAGGCGGCGAGCTGGCTGCGGAGCAGGGTGCGCAGCAGGTCCAGGCCGGTGGAGATCTGCCGCTCGGCCGGGCGGCCGCGGAGGCCGGTGCGGGGGCGCAGGGGCGCGGACGACGGGCGGGAGGGTGCAGGCGCGTCGTTCCGGACGGGTGGGTACACGGGACTCCCAGAGGCAGAACTGTGGACGGATCACCTCCGCCTGCGCGGAGAGCACTCCCCATGACATCCGTTCGAGCGGGACGCATGGGTGACGTGCATCCAGGAGAGAATAACGCTTTGTGCAATGACAGCTACACCGTGTGGTCGAAGTGGTCGTTTGGGATCCATTTGTTGCGCATATTCGGCTGACACTGACCGGAGATGTCGGCGTTCATCCGGCTCAACGTGACCGTTCGGGCGCCCAGGGTGACCAATTCGGCGGCACTGCGGGCGGTTTCCCAGCCTTGGGGCCCCGCAACCCCCGACTTTCCCGGCCTGGCGAACGATCAGAACCGGTCACCGGGTGACAAGTTCGCACAGCGGGCCCGGACAGCCGTGTCGGAGCCGGGAGTTCGCTCGTACGAGGGGCCAGGTCAGGCCCCTGATTGACGCCCTCTCACCCGCACGGGGGAGCGGCAGAAACGGTTCCGTGGACGGCCGTCCGGCCCGGACCGGGGCTCAGCCGCGCCGACGGCGGCGCCGCAGCGCCACCCCGGCCGCGGCCGTACCGGCCAGCACCCCGAGCGCGGCCGCCGCCGGCAGGCCCGCCCGGGCCGCCTTGCGCCCGGTCCGGAAGTCGCGCACCCGCCACCCCTGCGCCCGGGCGTGCCGCCGCAGCGCGCCGTCCGGGTTCACCACGTACGGGTGGCCGACCAGCGAGAGCATCGGGATGTCGTTGGCCGAGTCGCTGTAGGCCGCGCAGCGGTCGAGGTCCAGCCGCTCGCGCCGGGCCAGCGCGTTCACCGCGGCGGCCTTGGCCGGGCCGTGCAGCAGGTCGCCGACCAGCCGGCCGGTGTAGTGGCCGTCCCGGGCCTCCGCGACGGTGCCCAGCGCGCCGGTCATGCCGAGCCGCCGGGCGATGATCCGGGCCACCTCCAGCGGGGCGGCGGTGACCAGCCAGACCCGCTGGCCGGCGTCCAGGTGCATCTGGACCAGGGCGCGGGTGCCCGGCCAGATCTTGTCGGCGACGACCTGCTCGAAGACCTCCTCGCAGATCACCTCCAGGTCGGCGGTGCGCTTGCCGGCCACGATGCCCAGGGCGGTGTTGCGGGCGTCCGAGATGTGGTCCGGGTCCTCGGTGCCGTGCAGCCGGAAGAGCGCCTGCTGCCAGGCGAAGCGGGCGATGTCGCGGCGGGTGAGGAAGCCGTGGCGGTAGAGGCCGACGCCGAGGTAGAAGATCGCGGCGCCGCGCAGGATGGTGTTGTCGCAGTCGAAGAAGGCGGCGGCGCGCGGGTCGTCCCGGTCCGGGGTGTGGTTCCCGGCCGGGGCCTTGGGGGCCTTCCCGGGCCGGCCGGGTGCCGGGCTCCCCTCGGTGGCGGGGGCCGCCCCGGGCTCCTGCGCCACCGGGGCGTCCGTCGCGGGGGAGAGCAGCGGTTCGGCGCGCAGCGCGGCCTCGGCCGCCGCTGCCGCGGCCTCGCCCGCCAGGGCGCTCCGCTCGGTGGTGGAGCGTCTCGCCTGGGTGAGCCTTCGGAGCACGGCCATGTCACCGAGCATAGCCAGCCGGGCGGGGAGCGGCCGTGACGGAGCCGTGCCCGTGCGGTGAACAGCTGCCGGGCGGGCACCGCCCGGGCCGGAGGGGCGGGTCGAGGACAATGGGCAGGTGAGCCCACTGCTGCGACGCAAGAGCCCCGAGCCGGCGGCCCGTACCGTGACCCTGGTCGGCAAGCCCGGCTGCCACCTGTGCGACGAGGCCCGGGAGGTGATCGTCCGGGTGGCGGCGGAGCTGGGCGCGACCTTCGAGGAGAAGGACATCACCCGGGACGAGGAGCTGTACCGCCGCTACTGGGAGCAGATCCCGGTCACCCTGGTCGACGGCCGCCAGCACGACTTCTGGCGGGTCGACGAGAACCGCCTGCGCAAGGCCCTGGGCGGCTGAGGAGGGGTTCGTGCGTGCACCACCTCCCCCGCCGACCGGCGGGGGAGCTTCGCCGAATCGTTGTCGAAGACACTCCGTTCCGGCGTGGGGCCGGGCGCCCCGGTCGGCTTACGATCGAACGCGTTTACGCCCGTGGGGGGCTGAGCACGCGAGGAGTGCCGCCATGCTTCCCCGTCCGACCCCCGCGCTGCCCGCAGCCCCGGGCTTCGCCGTGGTGGACGTGGAGGCGACCGGCCGCAGCCCGTGGCGGCACCGGGTGGTCGAGGTCGCGGTGGTGCTGCTGGACGAGCGGCTCCGCCCCGAGGGCGAGTTCGCCACCCTGCTGGACCCGCTGGGCCCGGTCGGCCCGACCCATGTGCACCGGATACGCCAGGCCGACGTCGAGGGCGCGCCCCGCTTCCGGGAGATCGCCCCCCGGCTGCTGGAGCTGCTGGCCGGCCGGGTGCTGGTCGGTCACCACGTCAGCTGCGACCACGCCTTCCTGGAGCGCGAGTTCGCCCGGATCGGGGTGCCGCTGCCGCCCGTTCCCCTGCTGTGCACGATGCGGCTGGCCGGCGCCCACCTGCCGCAGGCCCGCGGCCAGGGCCTGGCGGCCTGCGCGGAGGCGGCCGGTCTGGGCTGGTTCCCGGCGCACACCGCGCTGGGTGACGCCCGGGTGACGGCGGAGCTGCTGCGGCACTGCGCGGGCGTCCCGTCCTGCCCGCCGGACGACTGGACCGGGCCGCTGCGCGAGGCCGCCCGGGTGTCCTGGCCACGGCTGGGGCGGGCCCGTTCCCGGCCGTCCGGCGGTACGGTGCCACTGCTGCGCCGGGAGGCGCCGTACGGCCCCTGGCTGCCCGGCGCCCGAGCCCCGGAAGTGGTCCTGACACAGGCCGGTGCTATGAGCTCATCGGCGTGATGCGTGTCACTGTGCCGGGACAAATCGGACACCATCTTTGTGCACACGTTCACAAACGCTTAGCCTGGCTGCCAAAGCCCAGCTTCACCCACAGGAGCACCGTGGCAATCGGCCGATCACCACAGAGCAGTTCGCAGACGCCCGACCAGGGCGCCGCGCGCCGACCCGCGCGCGCCCGGGGCATCCCGGAGGCGACCGTCGCCCGCCTCCCCCTCTACCTGCGGGCCCTCACCGCGCTCTCCGAGCGTTCGGTGCCGACCGTGTCCTCCGAGGAACTGGCCGCCGCCGCCGGTGTGAACTCGGCCAAGCTGCGCAAGGACTTCTCCTACCTCGGCTCCTACGGCACCCGGGGCGTCGGCTACGACGTCGAGTACCTCGTCTACCAGATCTCCCGCGAGCTCGGCCTGACCCAGGACTGGCCGGTCGTCATCGTCGGCATCGGGAACCTCGGCCACGCCCTCGCCAACTACGGCGGTTTCGCCTCCCGCGGCTTCCGGGTCGCCGCCCTGTTGGACGCCGACGCGAACGTGGTCGGTTCCACCGCGGCCGGACTGCCGGTGCGCCACATGGACGAGCTGGAGTCGATCGTCGAGAGCCAGCACGTCTCGATCGGTGTGATCACCACCCCGCCCGGCGCCGCCCAGCAGGTCTGCGACCGACTGGTCGAGGCGGGCGTCACCAGCATCCTGAACTTCGCCCCGACCGTGCTGACCGTCCCGGACGGCGTGGACGTGCGCAAGGTGGACCTCTCCATCGAGCTGCAGATCCTCGCCTTCCACGAGCAGCGCAAGGCCGGCGAGGAGCCCGACCGCACCGAGTCGGTGCTGGACCGCGCCCCCGGCCCGGTCCGCGCGGCCGCGGCCAAGCTGCGCCGGGCGGCCGGCGGCAGCGGCAAGGGCCGCACCGGCGCCGAGCCGGCGGCCAAGGAGCCGGCCGAGCCGTCGGCCAAGGGCAAGCCCGCCAAGGGCGGCGAGGGCGAGCTGTCCGCGGTGATGCCCGCGTGAACACCGAGAGCTGTGGGGGGCGGGCATGAGTCTTCTCGTCGTCGGACTGAGCCACCGGACGGCACCGGTCGGCGTGCTGGAGCGTGCCGCGCTGACCGGTGAGGTCCCGACCCGGCTGCTGCACGACGCGGCCGCGTCCTCGACCGTCGCCGAGGCCGCCCTGCTCAACACCTGCAACCGGATCGAGCTGTACGCGGACGTGGACAAGTTCCACGGCGGCGTCGCCGAGCTGTCGCTGCTGCTGGCCCACCACAGCGGGGTGGACCTGGAGGAGCTGACCTCCCACCTCTACGTCCACTACGAGGACCGCGCCGTCCACCACCTCTTCTCGGTGGCCTGCGGCCTGGACTCGATGGTGGTCGGCGAGGGCCAGATCCTCGGCCAGCTGCGCGACGCGCTGGCCAAGGCGCAGGACGAGCACACCGCCGGGCGCGGCCTGAACGAGCTGTTCCAGCAGGCCCTGCGGGTCGGCAAGCGGGCGCACAGCGAGACCGGGATCGACAAGGCCGGCCAGTCGCTGGTCACCTTCGGCCTGGAACAGGTCGCCGCGGGCGCGGGCGAGATCGCCGGCAAGCGCGCGCTGGTGGTCGGGGCCGGCTCGATGAGCTCGCTGGCCGCCGCCACCCTGGTCCGTTCCGGGGTCACCGACCTGCTGATCGCCAACCGCACGCCGGCCCGCGCCGAGCGCCTGGTGGAGATCCTCGGTCCGGACGTGGCCCGCACCCTGGACCTCGCCAAGGTGCCGCAGGCGCTGGCCGACGTCGACCTGGTGATCTCCTGCACCGGCGCGGCCGGCGTGGTGGTCCGGGCCGAGGACGTCGCCGCCGCGGTCGCCGTGCGCACCGCCCCCGAGCCGCTGGCGCTGCTCGACCTCGCCATGCCGCGCGACGTCGACCACGCCGTGCACGAGCTGGACGGCGCCCTGCTGGTCGACCTGGAGAGCCTCTCCCACGCGCACGCCGCCAGCCCCGGCGCCGGCGACGTCGACGAGGTCACCCGGATCGTCTCCGACGAGGTGACGGCCTTCGGCGCCGCCCAGCGGGCCGCCCGGATCGCGCCGACCGTGGTCGCGCTGCGGGCGATGGCCTCCGACGTGGTCGCCGCCGAGCTGGGCCGGCTGGGCTCCCGGCTGCCCGACCTGGACGAGCGCTCCCGCGCCGAGATCACCCAGACCGTCCGCCGCGTCGTCGACAAGCTGCTGCACGCCCCGACCGTCCGGGTGAAGCAGCTGGCCGCCGAGCCCGGCGGCGCGTCCTACGCGGACGCCCTGCGCGAGCTGTTCGACCTCGACCCGGCGGCCGTGCACGCCGTTTCGGGCACGCCCGTCGGCGGCCGCCCCCAGCCTTCGGCCGGGAGCACCAGATGAACCGTCAGCCATCCCACGAGTACCACCGGGACGATCACCTCATGAATGGTCAACCGCTCACCGAGCAGGCTCCGGCCGCCGCCCTGCGGCTCGGCACCCGGCGCAGCGCGCTCGCCATGGCCCAGTCGGGCATGGTCGCCCGCGAGGTGACCAGGCTCACCGGCCGCCCCGTCGAGCTGGTCGAGATCACCACCTACGGCGACACCTCGCGCGAGGCGCTCGCCCAGATCGGCGGCACCGGCGTGTTCGTCTCCGCCCTGCGGGACGCCCTGCTGGAGGGCCGGATCGACTTCGCCGTGCACTCGCTCAAGGACCTGCCCACCGCCGCGCCCGAGGGCCTGGCGCTGGCCGCCGTCCCCGCCCGCGAGGACGTCCGGGACGCCCTGGTCGCGGCCGAGGGCCTGGCCCTGGACGAGCTGGTGGAGAAGCTGGCCGGGGCCGGTCGCCCGGCCCGGATCGGCACCGGCTCGCCGCGCCGGATGGCCCAGCTGAACGCCTGGGCCCGGGCCTGCGGCGCCCAGCTGGAGACCGTGGCGATCCGCGGCAACGTGGACACCCGGATCGGCTACGTGAGCGCCGGCGAGCTGGACGCCGTGGTGCTGGCCACGGCCGGCCTCAACCGGCTCGGCCGCAGCGCCGAGATCTCCCAGCACCTCGACCCCGAGCTGATGATCCCGGCCCCCGGCCAGGGCGCGCTCGCGATCGAGTGCGCCGCCGCCGACACGGACCTGACCGCCGCGCTCGCCGCGCTGGACCACGCCCCCACCCGGGTCGCCGTGGCCGCCGAGCGCGCCCTGCTGGCCACCCTGGAGGCCGGCTGCTCGGCCCCGGTGGCCGCGCTGGCCACCTGGGGCCGGGAGAACGAACTGCAGCTGGACGGGGTGGTCGGCGATCCCGACGGCACCGCCCTGCTGAAGATGTCCGCCAACGGTCCGATCGTCCTCGACGAGACCGCCGAGCAGCAGGCGCGGGCCCTCGGCCACGCCCTGGCCGCCCGGCTGCTCGACGCGGGCGCGGCCACCCTGATGGGGGAGCGAGCCCGATGAGCCCCACCGAAGCCCTCTTCCCGGCCGGCCAGCCCACCGGACGCTGCACCTTCCTGGGGGCCGGCCCCGGGGACCCGGGGCTGCTGACTCTGCGCGCGGTCGAGGTGCTGTCCTCGGCCGACGTCCTGGTCGCCGACCCGCTGACCGCGGCCGCCGTGCGCACCCACTGTCCGGCCGGCGTGCAGGTGCACGCCCCGGCCGCCGAGGGCGCCGACTTCGACCTGGCCAAGCTGGTCGCCGAGGCCGTCCGGGCCGGCAAGCACGTGGTCCGCACCGTCGACGGCGACCCGGGCCTGGACGGTTGCGCCGCCGAGGAGATGCTCAGCTGCGCGGGCGACGGGATCCCCTTCGAGGTGATCCCGGGCGTCGCCCAGTCGGTCGGCGTCCCGGCGTACGCGGGCGTCCCGCTGCGCGGCGCGGCCGGCACCGACGTCCGCTTCGTGGACGGCGGCCAGCTGCTGTCCGGCGCCCCGGTCGACCTGGGCGCGCCGGAGACCACCCTGGTGGTCCGCACCACCCTGGGCCAGCTGCCGGCCACCGCGGGCGCGCTGGTCTCCAACGGCCGCAAGCCGGACTCGGCGCTGAGCGCCACGCTGTCCGGCACCACCACCCGCCAGCGGACCTTCACCTCCACGCTGGCCACCATCGCGGCCGACCTCAAGATCGCCCGGGTGCTGCCCTCGCCGGTCTCCGCCCCGGTGGACCCGGCGACCTCGGTGATAGCCGTGGTGGGTGAGCAGGTCGCCCACCGGGCCTCGCACTCGTGGTTCGAGACCAAGCCGCTGTTCGGCTGGAACGTCCTGGTGCCGCGCACCAAGGAGCAGGCCCACGGCCTGTCCGAGCAGCTGCGCTCGTACGGCGCGGTGCCGCAGGAGGTACCGACCATCGCGGTCGAGCCGCCGCGCACCCCGCAGCAGATGGAGCGGGCCATCAAGGGCCTGGTCACCGGACGCTACGAGTGGATCGCCTTCACCTCGGTGAACGCCGTCCGCGCCGTCCGGGAGAAGTTCGAGGAGTACGGCCTGGACGCCCGCGCGTTCGCCGGGATCAAGGTCGCGGCGGTCGGCGAGACCACCGCCCAGGCCCTGGTGGACTTCGGCGTGAAGCCGGACCTGGTGCCCTCCGGGGAGCAGTCCGCGGCCGGGCTGCTGGAGGACTGGCCGCCGTACGACCCGGTCTTCGACCCGATCGACCGGGTGCTGCTGCCGCGCGCCGACATCGCCACCGAGACCCTGGTGGCCGGCCTGGTCGAGCTCGGCTGGGAGGTCGACGACGTGACGGCGTACCGGACGGTGCGCGCCTCGCCGCCGCCGGCCGAGACCCGCGAGGCGATCAAGGGCGGCGGTTTCGACGCGGTGCTGTTCACCTCGTCCTCGACCGTCCGGAACCTGGTCGGCATCGCCGGCAAGCCGCACAACGTCACGGTCATCGCCTGCATCGGCCCGGCCACCGCGAAGACCGCCGAGGAGCACGGCCTGCGGGTCGACGTGATGGCCCCGGCGCCGTCGGCGGCCGCGCTGGCCCAGGCGCTGGCAGACTTCGGCGCCAAGCGCCGGGACACCGCGACGGCCGCGGGCGAGCCGGTCTACCGGCCCAGCGAGCGCCGTCCGGGATCCCGCCGCAAGGCCCGCTGAGATCCCTCAACTATGGTGCTGGGGGCGGCGGTTCGTCGCCCCCAGCACTGCACAACCGTTCGGAGAGAGAAGCCGTGTCCGCTGAATTCCCGTACGTTCGCCCCCGTCGACTGCGGCAGAGCCCGGCGATGCGCCGACTGGTCGCCGAGACCCGGCTGCACCCGGCGGAGCTGATCCTGCCCGCCTTCGTCAGCGAGGGCATCAGCGAGCCCAAGCCGATCGCCGCGATGCCCGGCGTGGTCCAGCACACCCGGGACAGCCTGCGCAAGGCCGCGGTGGAGGCCGCCGAGGCGGGAGTCGGCGGCATCATGCTGTTCGGCCTGCCCGAGGTGAAGGACGCCGTCGGCTCCGAGGGCACCAATCCGGACGGGATCCTCCAGCGGGCCATCAGCGACGTGGTCGCCGAGGTCGGCGACCGGCTGGTGGTCATGTCCGACCTCTGCCTGGACGAGTTCACCGACCACGGCCACTGCGGCGTGCTGGCCGAGGACGGCAGCGTGGACAACGACGCGACCCTGGCGCGCTACGCCGAGATGGCCGTGGTCCAGGCCGAGGCCGGCGTCCACATGGTCGGCCCGTCGGGGATGATGGACGGTCAGATCGGCGTCGTCCGGCGGGCGTTGGACGCGGCCGGGTACCAGGACGTCAGCGTCCTCGCCTACACCGCCAAGTACGCCTCCGCGCTGTACGGGCCGTTCCGCGAGGCCGTCAACTCATCGCTCAAGGGCGACCGCAAGAGCTACCAGCAGGACCCGGCGAACGCCCGCGAGGCGCTGCGCGAGCTGGAGTTGGACCTCGCCGAGGGTGCGGACCTGGTGATGGTCAAGCCCGCGATGCTGTACCTGGACGTCCTGCGGCAGGTCGCCGACGCCTCGCCGGTGCCGGTGGCCGCGTACCAGATCTCCGGCGAGTACTCGATGGTGGAGGCCGCCGCCGCCAACGGATGGATCGAGCGGGAGCGCACCATCCTGGAGACGCTCACCTCGATCCGCCGGGCCGGCGCCGAGCAGATCCTCACCTACTGGGCGGTCGAGGCCGCCGCGTTGCTCAAGCAGCAATAGCACCGCTACAGCAGAAGGCGGGGCCGCTCCCCCGCGGGGAGCGGCCC
>NZ_JBHZCY010000197.1:0-11349 GCF_042786665.1 Kitasatospora sp. NPDC059146
GACCGGGCCCCGCGGCGCGGTCAGGCGCCGTGGCCGGCCGCGGCGGCGACCGCCTCGGCGACGGTGGCGTTCCCGGCGACCAGTTCCAGGGTCTGCCCGGCGGTGCCGGGCTCGTGCAGCAGGGCGGCCAGGACGGCGGCCACGTCGGCCCGGTCGACCGCGCCGCGGCCGACGGCGGGGGCGAGGCGGACCAGGCCGGTGCCGGGGCCGTCGGTGAGCCGCCCGGGGCGCAGCACCGTCCAGTCCAGCGAGGTGCGGGCGCGTACGGCGTCGTCGGCGGCGCCCTTGGCCCGCAGGTAGGTCTCGAAGACCTCGTCGGCGGGGTGGTGGGCGGCCGCGTCGGCGCCCATCGAGGAGACCATGAGGTAGCGCCGGACGCCGGCGAGTTCGGCGGCGTCGGCGAGCAGGACGGCGGCGTCGCGGTCGACGCTGTTCTTGCGGGCGGCGCCGCTGCCGGGGCCGGCGCCGGCGGCGAAGACCACCGCGTCGGTGTCGGCGAGCAGGGCGGCGAGCTGCGGGGCGGTGGCGGACTCCAGGTCGAGCAGCAGCGGCTCGGCGCCGGCCTCGACGAGGTCCGGGGCCTGTTCGGGGCGGCGGATGATCCCGGCGGGGCGGTCGCCGCGGTCGGCGAGCAGCCGTTCGAGCCCGAGCGCGATCTGTCCGTGGCCCCCGGCGATGACGGTACGCATGGGTCCGACGGTAGCCCGGGTGTGCCGGGGGCGTCCTGGGAAAGGTCTCGGACAGGACACAATGGGCGCATGACTTCGCTTGCCCACCCGCAGCTGCGTTTCACGCCCACCGTGGCGGACCCCTCCGGCCCCCGGGAGCTGGTGATCCTCGGTTCCACCGGGTCGATCGGCACCCAGGCCGTCGACGTCGTGCTCCGCAACCCGGACCGGTTCCGGGTGGTCGCGCTGTCGGCGGCCGGCGGCCGGGTGGAGCTGCTGGCCGAGCAGGCGCTGCGGCTGGGCGTGCACACCGTGGCGGTGGCCGATCCGGCGGCGGAGCCGGCGCTGCGCGAGGCGCTGGCCGCGAAGGCGGCGGGCCGGCCGCTGCCGGCCGTGCTGGTGGGGCCGGACGCGGCGACCGAGCTGGCCGCGGTGGAGTGCCACTCGGTGCTGAACGGCATCACCGGTTCGATCGGCCTGCGGCCGACGCTGGCCGCGCTGCGGGCGGGCCGGGTGCTGGTGCTGGCCAACAAGGAGTCGCTGATCGTCGGCGGTCCGCTGGTGAAGGCGGTGGCGAAGCCGGGCCAGATCGTGCCGGTGGACTCCGAGCACGCGGCGCTGTTCCAGGCGCTGGCGGGCGGCACCCGGGCCGAGGTCCGCAAGCTGGTGGTGACGGCGAGCGGCGGCCCGTTCCGCACCCGGACCAGGGAGCAGCTGGCCGGGGTGACCCCGCAGGAGGCGCTGGCGCACCCGACCTGGGCGATGGGCCCGGTCGTCACGATCAACTCGGCCACCCTGGTGAACAAGGGCCTGGAGGTGATCGAGGCGCACCTGCTGTACGACGTGCCGTTCGACCGGATCGAGGTCGTGGTCCATCCGCAGTCGGTGGTGCACTCGATGGTGGAGTTCACCGACGGTTCGACGCTGGCGCAGGCGAGTCCGCCGGACATGCGGATGCCGATCGCGCTGGGTCTGGGCTGGCCGGACCGGGTGCCGGGAGCGGCGCCCGCCTGTGACTGGACCAAGGCCGCGACCTGGGAGTTCTTCCCGCTGGACGACGAGGCCTTCCCGGCCGTCGAGCTGGCCCGTGAGGTGGGCACCCTGGGCGGAACGGCGCCGGCGGTGTTCAATGCGGCGAACGAGGAGTGCGTGGAGGCCTTCCTGAAGGGCCGCCTCGCCTTCACCGGGATCGTGGACACTGTTGCCAAGGTCGTGGCCGAGCACGGACAGCACGACGGTCGGACGGCCGCGGCGGGAACTTCCCTGACCGTCGAGGACGTCCTGCACGCGGAGGACTGGGCCCGTGCCCGGGCCCGCGAGCTGGCGGCGGGCTGACGTCCTCGCCTCCGGCGGCGGTGCCCGGCACGACCGGGACCGCGGTACGGCACGGATCGCGGTACGACGAGACGATGAGCGGAGCGGCATGACGGAGGACCAGCGGTGGCAACGGTTTTGACGGTGGTCGGCATCCTGGTCTTCGTGGTCGGATTGCTCGTCTCGATCGCCTGGCACGAGCTCGGCCACCTCTCCACGGCCAAGCTCTTCGGCATCCGGGTGCCCCAGTACATGGTCGGCTTCGGCCCGACCATCTGGTCGCGCCGGAAGGGCGAGACCGAGTACGGGATCAAGGCGATCCCCTTCGGCGGGTACATCCGGATGATCGGGATGTTCCCGCCGGGCGAGGACGGCCGGATCACCAAGCGCAGCAGCTCGCCCTGGCGGTCCATGATCGAGGACGCCCGTGAGGCCTCCTACGAGGAGCTCCAGGAGGGCGACGAGACCCGGCTGTTCTACACCCGCAAGCCCTGGAAGCGGGTCATCGTCATGTTCGCCGGGCCGTTCATGAACCTGGTCCTGGCGTTCGGGCTGTTCCTGACGGTCATGATGGGCTTCGGCGTCACCATGGCGGTGCCGACCATCGGCTCGGTCGCCCAGTGCGTGGTCAAGGCCGGTCAGCCGACCGACACCTGCCCCGCCGACGCGCCCAAGACCCCGGCCAACGAGGTGGGTCTGCGCCAGGGGGACAAGGTGCTCTCCTTCGACGGCGACCGGATCCGCGACTACGACCAGCTCCAGGCGGACATCCGGAAGTCGGCGGGCAAGCAGGTGGCGATCGTCGTGGAGCGCGGCGGCCAGCAGCTCACCTTCACGCCCACCATCGCCGTCAACGACGTGCAGAAGTACGACGGCAACGGGGTGCCGGAGAAGGGCCGGACCGTCCAGGCCGGGTTCCTCGGGTTCACCCCGAAGAGCGAGACGGTCCAGCTCGGCCTCGGGCAGTCGGTCGACCGGATGTACGACATGGCCGAGAACGGGGTGAAGTCGCTGGCCGCCCTGCCCGGCAAGATCCCGGGCCTGTGGAACGCCGTCGTCGGCGACGCCCCGCGCGACCCGGACTCGCCGATCGGCATGGTCGGCGCCGCCCGGGTCAGCGGCGAGGTGTTCTCCCTGCACGAGTCGGCCGCCCAGCGGATCGCGATCTTCGTGAACCTGCTGGCCGGCATCAACCTGTCGCTCTTCCTGTTCAACATGCTGCCGCTGCTGCCGCTGGACGGCGGCCACATCGCGGGCGCGGTCTGGGAGTCGGTCCGCCGCCGGTTCGCACAGCTGTTCCGGCGGCCCGATCCGGGCCCGTTCGACGTCGCCAAGCTGATGCCGGTCGCGTACGTCGTGGCCAGCATCTTCATCGGGTTCACCCTGCTGGTGATGGTGGCCGACCTGGTGAACCCGGTGAAGATCGGCTAGGACGTTCGGGTACGGCGGGTGTGCTGGGCCCCCGGACCGTGCCGTACCGTGGAGGCCGGGTGCGCGATCGTGGCGCGCCCGGCCTCGGCCGTCCCAACGGCCGGGCGGTCGATCCACACCTCAACCCCGGGGAACCCTGCGCACATGACCGCGATCTCGCTCGGTATTCCGTCCCTGCCGCTCAAGCCACTGGCCAAGCGCCGGTACTCCCGGCAGATCATGGTCGGCAACGTGCCGGTCGGCGGCGACGCACCCGTCTCCGTGCAGTCGATGACCACCACCGTGACCGCCGACATCAACGCCACGCTGCAGCAGATCGCGGAACTGACCGCGTCCGGCTGCCAGATCGTCCGCGTCGCCTGCCCGTCCCAGGACGACGCCGACGCGCTGCCGATCATCGCCAAGAAGTCGAAGATCCCGGTCATCGCGGACATCCACTTCCAGCCCAAGTACGTCTTCGCGGCGATCGACGCCGGCTGCGCCGCGGTGCGCGTCAACCCGGGCAACATCAAGGCCTTCGACGACAAGGTCGGCGAGATCGCCAAGGCCGCCAAGGACGCCGGGGTGCCGATCCGGATCGGCGTCAACGCCGGCTCGCTCGACAAGCGGCTGCTGGAGAAGTACGGCCGCGCCACCCCCGAGGCGCTGGTCGAGTCCGCCCTCTGGGAGTGCTCGCTGTTCGAGGAGCACGACTTCCGCGACATCAAGATCTCGGTCAAGCACAACGACCCGGTCGTGATGATCAACGCCTACCGCCAGCTCGCCGCCGCCTGCGACTACCCGCTGCACCTGGGCGTCACCGAGGCCGGTCCGGCCTTCCAGGGCACCATCAAGTCCGCGGTCGCCTTCGGCGCGCTGCTCGCCGAGGGCATCGGCGACACCATCCGGGTCTCGCTGTCGGCCCCGCCGGCCGAGGAGATCAAGGTCGGCAACCAGATCCTGGAGTCGCTCGGGCTGCGCGAGCGCGGCCTGGAGATCGTCTCCTGCCCGTCCTGCGGCCGCGCCCAGGTCGACGTCTACAAGCTCGCGGAGGAGGTCACCGCCGGGCTGGAGGGCATGGAGGTGCCGCTGCGGGTCGCCGTCATGGGCTGCGTCGTGAACGGGCCGGGCGAGGCCCGCGAGGCCGACCTCGGGGTCGCCTCCGGCAACGGCAAGGGCCAGATCTTCGTCAAGGGCCAGGTGATCAAGACCGTTCCCGAGTCGAAGATCGTCGAGACCCTGATCGAGGAGGCGCTCAAGCTCGCCGAGCAGATGCAGGGGGAGGGCGTCGAGGCCGGTTCGCCGACCGTCGTCGCCGCGGAGTGACCGCCGAGCGGTCCGAGCGCGGGTGCAGCGAAGTTTTCCGGAAGCGGGGCCGTCCGTTCGCGGACGGCCCCGCGGCCGTAGCCGGGTGGGGCCACGGAGTAGGGTGCGGCCAGAGTCGTCTCAGTGAGGTGCTGTCTCGATGATCGATCGAGGTGTGATGCTCCCCAGCTCCTTCCAGGCCGCCCGGGCGCTGGCCACCACCCGCGTGCTGGAACCGCCCGACCTGGCGGACGCCCTGGAGATCCTCCACCGCGACCCGGTCGCCAACGCCTTCGTCGCGACCCGGGTCGAGGCCGTCGGGCTGGACCCGTGGCGGCTCGGCGGGGAGATGTGGGGCTGGTACGGCGCGGACGGCGTGCTCGACGCCCTCTGCTACGCCGGGGCGAACCTCGTCCTGGTCAACGCCGGGCCGCAGGCCGTCGCCGCCTTCGCGGAGCGGGCCCGGCGGCAGGGCCGGCGCTGCTCCTCGATCGTCGGACCGGCCGGGGCGACCGCCGCCTTCTGGGCGCTGCTGGAACGGAGTTGGGGCCCCGCACGCGAAGTCCGGGGCCACCAGCCGCTGTTGGCGACCTCCTCGCCGTCCGCGGAGATCGCGCCCGACCCGCTGGTACGCCGGGTGCGGCGCACCGAGGTGGAGGCGCTGATGCCCGCCTGCGTGGCGATGTTCACCGAGGAGGTGGGGGTGTCGCCACTGGCCGGCGACGGCGGGCTGCTCTACCAGGCCCGGGTGGCCGAACTCGTCACCACCGGGCGGTCGTTCGCGCGCTTCGCCGAGGACGGCCGGGTGGTGTTCAAGGCCGAGATCGGAGCCGTGACCCAGGGGGCCTGCCAGATCCAGGGCGTCTGGGTGGCGCCCGAGCACCGCGGCCAGGGGCTGTCCGAGACCGGGATGGCGGCCGTGCTGGACGTCGCGCTGCGCGAGGTGGCGCCGGTGGTCTCGCTGTACGTCAACGACTACAACCTGCGGGCGCGGGCCGCGTATCGACGGGTCGGGTTCCGGGAGGTCGGGGCCTTCATGAGCGTGCTGTTCTGACCTCCTCCCGGGTGCGGTGGGTCGGGGGTGCGGTGGGGTCGGTGGGTCGGTGGGGCCCGGGCGCTTCCGGGGTGCCCGGGTGCGGGGCGGTGTTGTGGCGCGGTTCGCCGGTGTTTCGCCGGTTGTTGGGTTCCGATCTTCGGCCGCGCCAGGGGGCCGCTGGTAGTAACGTCCGGAGCATGGATCAGCTGACCGGGGTGACGATCGAGGCCATCGACCTCGCGGCCTGGGCGCCGCAGGCGCTGGAGGTCCAGGCGGTGGCGTTCGGGCTGACGCCCGAGGAGGTCGCGGTCCGGCTGCACATCGTCGGGCGGCACGCCCGGCAGCCCGGGGTGATCGCCTTCGGGGCGATGAGCGGCGGCCGGCTGGTCGGGTTCGGGTACGGGATGCCGAACCAGCGGGACCACTGGTGGAGCACCGTCATCGAGCCGTACCTGACCGCCCGGGGCTACGGGGACTGGCTGGACGGCGTGTTCGCCGTCACCGAACTGCACGTGCTGCCGGAGTTCCAGGGCCAGGGCGTGGGCTCGCGGCTGATCCGGCTGCTGTGCGAGGGCTCGGGCCTGGAGCGAAGCATCCTGTCGGCGATCGACGCGGAGACACCGGCCCGGCGGCTCTACCGGGCGCTGGGCTACCAGGACCTGGCCCGGGCGGTGCGGTTCCCGGCGACGGACCGGCTGTACGCGGTGATGGGGGCGCGGTTGCCGTTGCGGTAGCCGTTGCCGTTGCCGTTGCCGTAGCGGTGGCCCGGGGGGTCGGTCCTAGTCGGAGAGGTGACCGGCGAGTTCCAGGTGGAGTTCGGCGTCCTCGTGGCGGCTCGTGGCCAGTGCGCGAAGGGCCAGGTCGACGGCGCGGAACAGGGCCCAGCCGCGCAGGCGGTCCCGGTCGACGTCGAGGGCGTCGGCGAGCTGTTGGAGCCTGCGGCGGACCGCGGCCGGGGCGCCGGGGGAGCCGATCAGGGTGTCCGCGCGGTCCAGGGCGAGGCGGGCCAGGTCGTAGGCGCGCTCGCCGGTCAGTGGGCGGGGGTCGATGGCCAGCCAGGGGGCGCGGTCGGCGGCGAGCACGTTGCCGTGGTGGAAGTCGCCGTGCAGCAGGAGGTTCTCGTCGGCGGAGGCGGTCAGGGCCCGGGCGGTGGCGAGGGCCTCGTCGATGAGGGGCTGGGCGGCGGCTGCGGCGGGGTGGGTGCGGTGCTCTGCGAGGCGGGCGGCGGTGTCCGTGACGCGGTCGGCGAGGGTGGGGAGTTCGGGGCCGGCGGGCTGTGCGGGGCTGGAGGGCGGTTCGACCCAGAGGCGGTGCAGCAGGCTGGTGGCCTCCAGCATCGCCTTGGCCTCGGCGAGGGAACGCAGCGGGATGTCGCCGTGCAGGCGCTCCAGGAGGAGGACTCCCGCGTCGGGGTCGGCGTCGAGCAGCAGGACGGCGCCGCGGCCGGCCCAGTGGGTGAGCGCGGTGTGCTCGTGGGCGGTCTCGGGGGTGACCAGTCCGGCCTTGAGGACGGCGGGGGAGAGGTCGTCGCGGTGGACGTACGCGATCAGGCTGAGGCTGCCGCCGGGGTCCAGGGTGCGTTCGAGGGTGAGGTTCCAGCGGGCCAGATGGGTGGTGGCCGCGGCCGGCAGAGCGGCGAGCCATTGGCGGCCGGGCTCGCCGTGGGTGGCGGTGACGGTGGTCGTCAGCCGGGTGGGGGCGGTGATCTTTGGGGCGGGTCCGGACATGGGTCCATTGTCGGGGCTTGTGGGGGCCGCTGCGCGGGGCTGTTGTTGGGTGGGGGGCTTTCGGGAGGGTGGGTGGGTCCGGGGGCGGTGGAGGGGGGTGGGGAGGGGGTGCTGTGGGTGGGGTGGTGGGGGTCAGGACTGGGTGGGGGTGGGGAGGGGGGTGGGGATGCCGGGGAAGGGGGTGTCGGGGGCGCCCCAGCGGTGGGCGCGGAGGGTGCAGTCGCGGAGGGCGGTGGCTGCGGTGGGGCGGTGGGGGGCGGGGAGGTCGGCGACCAGGTCGGCGTAGACGGTGGTGAGGCTGGTTTCCAGGTGGGCGGCGAGGTTGGTGGCGGTGGTGGGGTCGGTGACGGGGAAGGGGAGGCGGTAGCCGCCGGCGGCGGGGGTGGGGGTGGCGCCGAGGGTGGTGACGAGGCGTTGCCAGGCGTCGCGCTGGGACTGGTGGGCGGCGTAGGCGGTGCGGGCGTCGGTGCGTTGCTGGTCGTCGGGGAGGTGGGCGCCGACGACTCCGTAGCCGTAGACGGCGGCGTGTTCGGCGCTCAGGGCCTTCTGGAGGGCGGGGAGGGGCGTTCCGGGGGTGGTTGTTCCGGGGGTGGGGCTCGGGGTGGGTTGTTCGACGGGGGCGCCCAGGGCTGTGGCGTGCAGGGTGTTGGCGGCGGACACCGAGGCGAGCAGGCGGGCGAGGGGCGGGCGGGCGGCGGAGAGGTCGGCGAGGTGGGACTGGGCGGTTCGGTGTTCCAGGGCGGCCAGGGTGGCCGGGGTGGTGGTGCTGCTGGGGGTGGGGGTGGGCGGGGGTGTGGAGGTGGTCGGCAGGCCTTGGGCGAGGGCGGCGCGGTGTTGGACGGTCTCGGCGCGGAGGGTCTGCAGCAGGGGGGTGCGGTCGCCGGGGGTGGTGAGGAGGGCGTCGTAGGCGGCCAGCAGGGTGTCGGTGGCGGCGACGGCGCGGAGGCGGACGGGGTGGTCGGTGTCCGGGCCGGAGGCCTTGGGGTCGGGGGGTGTGGCTCCGTCGGTGCCGGTGGTGCAGGCGGCGGTCAGGGTGATCAGTCCGAGGGCCAGGAAGGTCCGTCGGCTGGGCGGCTGCATCGGGGTCACTCCGGAGCGGGTACGGGAGGGCGGCCTCCCCTGCCTGCCCTCGTTGGGCTGAATCTTCGCAGAACCCCCACGATTGCGGGTGGTGTCGGGGGGTTCGGTGCGGTGGGCGGGGTGGTGTGAGCTTGCTCGCAGTGGGTGGCGTGCGACCGGTCGGGGAGGTCCGGAATCGGTGGTTCGCGGCTTCACCGGCTAGGCTTTGGGCCGAGCTGCCGTGACCCGGTGCGCGTCCCGCGGGGCGCGGAGGGCACGGGGCGACCTCTGACAACAGCAGACGCGGCCGAGGAGTCCACCCGGATGAGCACCACCCACACCGACCGGCTGCGCGCGTTGCTGGAGCCGCTGGCCGTCCAGGCCGGACTGGACCTGGAGGACGTCAAGGTCACCAAGGCGGGCAGCCGTCGGCAGGTGCAGATCGACGTCGACACCGACGGCGGCGTGGACATGGACGCGATCGCCGAGTTCAGCCGGGTGGTCGGCGAGGCCCTGGACGCCTCGGACGTCATGGGGGACGAGCCCTACCTGCTGGAGGTCGGTTCGCCGGGCGCGGAGCGCCCGCTCGAACTGCCCCGGCACTGGCAGCGTGCGGAGGGGCGGCTCGCCAAGGTCCACCTGGTCGACGGCGGGGAACTGGTCGCCCGGGTGCTGGAGGCGGACGAGGACGGCGCGCTGGTGGAGGTGCAGCCGGTGAAGGGGCGCGGCCGTCCGAAGGAGCGCCGGCTGGAGTACGTCGAGGTGGCGCGGGCCCGGGTCCAGGTCGAGTTCAACCGCAAGGACGACGAGCAGCTCCTGGACGAGGCCGCCGACTTCGACGAGGGGGACGACGGCGCCGAGTGATCCGGCCGCCGTACGACCATCATGAACGTGACGAAAGACGAGGAGGCGTAGCCGTGGACATCGACATGAGTGCCCTGCGCACGCTGGTCAACGAGAAGAACATCCCCTTCGACCTGCTGGTCGAGTCCATCGAGTCAGCCCTCCTCACCGCGTACCACCGCACCGAGGGCTCGCGCCGTCGCGCCCGGGTGAACCTGGACCGCAAGAGCGGCCACGTCACCGTGTGGGCCATGGAGGACCCGGCGGAGCTGGACGAGGGCGTCGAGCCGAAGGAGTTCGACGACACCCCGAACGGCTTCGGCCGGATCGCGTCCAGCATCGGCATCCAGGTGATGATGCAGCGCCTGCGCGACGCCGCCGACGACCAGACCTTCGGTGAGTACGCGGGCAAGGAGGGCGACATCGTCACCGGTGTCGTCCAGCAGGGCAACGACCCGAAGAGCGTGCTGGTCGACATCGGCAAGCTGGAGGCCATCCTGCCGCCGCAGGAGCAGGTCCCGGGCGAGGACTACCGGCACGGCACCCGGCTCAAGTGCTACGTCGTCGCGGTGCGCCGCGGTGTCCGCGGGCCGTCGGTGACGCTGTCGCGCACCCACCCCAGCCTGGTGAAGAAGCTGTTCGCGCTGGAGGTCCCGGAGATCGCGGACGGCAGCGTGGAGATCGCGGCGATCGCCCGTGAGGCCGGCCACCGCACCAAGATCGCGGTCTGGTCGCGCCGGGCCGGGCTGAACGCCAAGGGCGCCTGCATCGGTCCGATGGGCTCCCGGGTGCGCGCCGTGATGGGCGAGCTGCACGGCGAGAAGATCGACATCGTCGACTGGTCCGAGGACCCGCGCGAGATGGTCGCCTCCGCGCTGTCCCCCGCACGGGTGACCAGTGTGGAGATCGTGGACCTCGCCCAGCGCTCCGCCCGGGTGGTCGTGCCGGACTACCAGCTGTCCCTGGCGATCGGCAAGGAGGGGCAGAACGCCCGTCTGGCCGCCCGTCTCACGGGCTGGCGGATCGACATCCGGCCGGACACCGAGGGCCAGGCCGAGGAATCGGCGGACCGGTAGTCAGCGTTGTCCCCGGCGTCCCCGCCGGTCCTCCGGGATCTATGGGGCGGCGCCATGTCGCTTCGGAGGGGTAGACTTGCCTTCGTCTGGCCGGACGCACGTCCGAGCACGCCCGGAACGCACCTGCGTGGGCTGCCGCAAGCGAGCGGCCAAGCACCAGCTGTTGCGTGTCACGGCGGTCGAGGGCGTCTGCGTCCCTGACCCCCGTGGCGCACTGCCGGGCCGGGGCGCTCACCTGCACCTCGATCCGGCCTGCCTCGACCTCGCGGTCCGCCGTCGGGCGTTCCCCCGGGCCTTCCGCCTCCAGGGAACGCTCGACACGGAGCGGCTCCGCGGGTTCATCGAGGAGCGGGCGGGCGGAGCCTCCTGAGGCGGGCCGCCCCCCGTGACGACCGCCGCTCATCGCGGCGGAGAACCACCGCAACAAGCACAGCGCTCGGGCAGCCGCGCGCTGTGCCACCAGTCAGGTACCTCGCGATGTGGAAGTAGGTCGAGATTGCGATGAGCACTCGATGAGTACGCGATGAGTACGCGATGGGTACGCCCATGAAGTAGCGACAGTCCGGCGGACGAGACCCCCGGACTCATAGACAGGAGTGAAGTGGCTAAGGTCCGGGTTTATGAACTCGCCAAGGAGCTTGGCTTGGAGAGCAAGGCCGTCATGGCCAAGCTCACCGAGCTCGGTGAGTTCGTCCGTTCGGCGTCCTCGACGATCGAGGCGCCGGTCGTGCGCAAGCTGACTGACGCGCTTGGTGTGGCCCCCACTGGTGGTGGCGCTGCCAAGCCTGGCCCGCGGAAGCCCGCGGCGCCCCAGCCCGCGGCAGGTGCCGCGGGTGCACCCAAGCCGGGTGCCCCGACCCCGGGTCCGCGGCCTGCCGCGACCCCTGGTCCCCGTCCGACCCCGGCCGCTG